>NZ_JBHVDX010000057.1:0-45216 GCF_042802555.1 Streptomyces sp. NPDC057474
GTGCTGGTGCTGGTGCTGGTGCTGGTGCCTGGGCCGATGGCTGATCGTCGGCGGCCGGGGACGTTGCCGCCGACGATCAGACAGCCGGGGTGGGGGTTTGGTTGTACGGGTCAGTCGAGGTCCGGAGAGGCGGCCGCGTAGGTGCGGGGGGCGTAGGTGAAGGTGATGTCGGCGGCGCCGGTCCAGTTGACGTAGTCGACGCGGAGGGTGTGCTTGCCGGACGGGATGGTGACGGCGACGGTCTTCCACTGGGTGGAGGAAACGTTCTTCCAGATGTTCACCTCGCGTTCGCCGTCCACGTAGACGCGGACGCCGTCGCGGGCGGTGGCGGTCAGGGTGAAAGGGCCGCCGGAGCCGAAGTCCCGGGTGAGGGTCCAGCGGACGGCGAAGTTGTCCTTCGGGAGGGTCCTGGCGGGCGCCGCCGTTCCCCAGTTCTCGCTGACCTTCGCGTCGCAGTCCGTCTTCTTCGGCGTACCGGAGAAGGTGGTGTTCGCGTACATCTGCCGCTTGAAGGTGGGGAAAACGCAGGTCGAGGCCGCCTCGGCGGTCAGCGCGTAGACGGTGCCGGTGGCGGCGGTGAGCGCGGTGGCGAGGGCCGTGGTGCGCATGCGGCCACGCTTACGGCGGCGTCTGATCGGTCCTGCCTGCCCGTGAGAGGAACCCGCGGTCATGAGTTGCAGCCCTTTCGGCGGCCCATGGGGACGGAGCGAACGGTGTCGGCATGGGGGACGTGAGGCGCCACAGCGCAGGTGGGGCTGCTGGGGGAGCTGTACGCGTAGGCGTGAGAATAAGCCATGAGTTGTTGAATGCGAGAGCGTTCCGGATGCTGAGAAGGCTCGTGAGGCGGGGGTCCCGCTGATGGTCGGCAGATCTGGACCGGCATGCTGCACGGCACCGAGGACGAACCGGGAATCCGCCCCGGCGCGGTTGCGCGGCCGCGCGGAACGTGGTCGCCGTCCTGGCCTTCGACGTGTACGTGGCGGTCCTGGCCTACGCCGTCTCCCAACTGGGCCGACTCCTCCCCGAGGGACTCACGACACGCGTCGGGCACACCGAGGCCGGACAAGGCGGAGTGAGGCGGGGTGAGGTCGTCACCTCATCGGCGATCAGTCTCCGACTTGATGTGCAGCAGGAGCCGCGACAGGCCGCGGGTGTCTGTCCCGAGGATGACGTCCGGGGTGTCGCTCTCGCGGAGGCGGATGGTTCGGTCGGGGGCGGTGGCTATGTAGAGGCAGCTGCTTTCGGGGCCGCCGCTGAACGAGGACTTCTGCCAGTTCAGTTCGGACATCCGTGCCTCCTAGAGCGTGTAGAGCAGATGCTGGATGAGGGCCAGTGAGTCCTTCACCGAGTGTGCTTCGGGGGCCAACGATACGTCGACCGGGTTGAGGGCGTTCTCGGCCAATCGCTCGAACAACGCGTTGTACTGCTGGAGTTGAGTTGTTTCCCGTAGGTAGTCGGGCCCCGTGGCCCGGTCGAGCACCACCGTGCCGAGTCGCGCTCTGCCGGGAATGACGTGGACGAAGTTCCCGCTGAGTGCCGCGTACGCCTGCGCGCTGAACGGATAGACCTGGATGGTCACGTGTGGCAGGCGGGCCAGTTCGACGAGCCGTAGCAACTGCTCCCGTACGACCTGAACGCTGCCGAACCGCATGTGCAACGCCGCTTCGTGGATCACCGCATGCACGGAGGGCGGGCTCTTGCGGGCGAGGACGTGCTGCCGCTCCATACGGAACCGCAGGCCCTCCTCGATGTTCTCGAAGCCCAGCTTGGGGCTGTTGAAGATGGCCCGTGCGTAGTCGGCGGTCTGGAAGAGCCCCGGGACGAACAGCGACTCGTGCAAACGCAGGGTCACGGCTTCCGCCTCCAACTCGGCCAGGTTGAGAGCACCGGGCCCCAGCCGCTTCTTGTACGCGCTCCACCATCCTCTGCCGTTTGCCTCGGACATGGACACCAGTGCGTCAACGTAAGGCTCGTCTGTGCAACCGTACGTACGGCATAGCTCCAAAAGTCGCTCGGTCAGGATCGATGTGCGCCCCAGTTCGATATGGCTCAGCTGCGCCCGGCTCATGCTGATCCTCTGAGCGGCTTCCGCCGCGTTCAAGCCCGCCTGTTCGCGCAGTTGTTTGAGTTCGAATCCGAGGCGGCGCTGGCGTTCGCTGATGGTGGTGCGTAGTCCCACGGTGACTCCCTGCTGGCTCGCGCAAAGTCTGCACGGCGGTGCGTGATCGGTCCACTCGATCAGGTGACTAGGTTGAGATGTAGAGCCCTTGAGTTCTACCGTGAGTGTTGAATCGGTCACGTAATGAGATCGCTCGACTCTCCCTGCCCGTAAGCCGACAGAGCACCCGCGAGGGCAACGCCATCGCCGAGCAGTGGTATCCGACTCCCCTCCCTCCCGCTCAGGAGCCCCCCCATGGACCCAGCCCGCCGTGCCCCCCACCGTTCCGCCCAACTCACCCACGAATACAGCCTGTTCGCCCAGGCCGACGCGACCTCGCCCCGCCTGTGCCGGGACTTCGTACGGGCCGTCCTCTTCACCCACGACCGGGAACAGCTCGTCATGCCTGCCGCGTTGTGCACGTCCGAACTCGTCACCAACGTCCACCTGCACACCAAGGGCACCGCCATGCTCCGGATCCGCCTCACTCCGGCCCGGCTGCGGGTGAGCGTGTTCGACGAGAGCGCGGACCCTCCGGTCATGGTGCGACCGGCGAACGGGGGTGCCGCCTGCTGGGGGCGGGGGCTGGCGCTCGTGGACGAGATGGCGGACGGGTGGGGGGTCGCGGACGGGCGGGCGGGGCGGTTCGCGAAGGGGGTGTGGTTCGAGTTGGGGCTTGTCGGGTGAGTCCGTTTCTGCGTCACCAGTTCGAGTGAGCTGAGGACGTTTTCGCAGGTGAGACCGTATGGGTGCCTAGCTTGACGATGTTGCTTGTGCCCCGGGCACGCCAAGCCCACACTTGAGGAGGAGATGCCACCTTGACCGCTCTTGCACACGAGAGGCCCGAGACCATGTCCGAGGCTGGGGCTGAATTCGTGAACGGACCCGACCATGACGAGGGTCTGTGACAGGTATGGAAGGCCATGGAAATCCCCGAGGGCTACCGTGCTGAGATCATTGAGGGAGCCATCGAGGTGTCGCCCACCGATCGCTTCGCACATGCCCAGGTCGTCAACCGCCTGAGGGATGCCCTGGCGCTTCATCTGAAGGACAGCGACTACGGCGCCTGGAACGACGCGAACGTGATCCATGCGCGCAGGGCGTGGATTCCGGACGGACTCGTTGCGCCCCGGACCGCGGAGCTGATCGAGGACGAGGACGGTCTCGGGATCAAAGCGCAGGCTGTCTCGCTGGTCGTCGACGTGGTCTCGCCAGGCAGGAGCAACCAGGACCGTGATCGCGTCCGCAAGCGCCGCGAGCACGCCCGCGCAAGCATTCCTGCCTACGTGATCATCGACGATTACGACGGCCAGGGTACTGTCACCCTCTTTACCGGTCCTCGCCCCGATAAGGCCGACTGGGACGACATCCACCGCGTTCCCTACGGCACGGAGGTCGTCATCCCCGAAGGGCCGGCGAAGGGCTTCGTCATCGGCGAGGCGATCACGGGTTCGAAGCGGGGCTGAAGCGCGAAGCCGGGCCGTCAGTCGCCCATGCCGAGCCCCGGCTCCGGTCGCTGGTGGTCCGGCGGCGGTTGCTGCGGCTGCTGTGCGGGGCCGGGCGGTCGGCCGGTGCGGCCCTGAGGTACGCCCAACTGCCACAGGTGTGAACCGGGTACGCCTTTGTGGGGCGCGGGCTTGGGCTCGGCGGTGGGTGGCGTCGCATCCCGCTCTGCCTCGGCGGCCTTGGCCGGAGATGGGGCGTGTTCCGGAAGCGGCGTCTTCTCCTGGAGCGGGGTGGTGGTTCCGGGGCCTCCGCCCGGTGATTCCGTGCCCGTTTCCGTCGCTGTCCGCGTCTCCGGGCGTTGTTCCGGGCGCTGCCAGCGTTCCGGGACGGTCGACAGGCGGCGTACGGCGTTCCTGTCGCCGGCCTCGGTGGCGGGCAACGTCGCCGCCGACTCGGCCCCCGTGGCGAAGCCGGGGGCGGCGTCAGCGGTCTCGGCGGGCAGACCCGCATCCACCTCGGGATGAAGAAGAGGTGCGGCGATGACGAGCGCCCGTTGGAGCCGCGGTTCCCATTCGTGGGCCATCCGGGCCCGCAGGCTCGCGTGGAGGGTGAGGTAGGCCCGGCTCTGCTCCAGGGTGAACGGCTGGTTGCGCACGTCGTCCAGCACGGTGCGCGTGGCCACGGGATGGCGCAGTTCCCCGTCGCCCAGACGTTCGTTGCGGTGTACTGGCTCCATGCTTCCGCGCTGGTAGACGGCCTGCGCCGCGATACGCGGGTCCGCGTCGAGCCAGTCGGCGATCTCGGCGAGGTGCGCGTACCGCTGGTCGTGCAGGTCCGCGGCCACGATCCGCCCCTGACCGGTCCTCTCATGACCGAGCTGGTAGCGCTCCAGGATGCCGAGGTCGCTCACCGCGGCCGGGCACGCGAGCAGCGCCGCCTCGATCCGGTACGGCGCCCTGCCGTCGGCCTCGGCGGACAGTCTGGTGAGCAGGCGGTCGGTGACCTCCCGGTCGCGGAGGCCGTGCTCGACGATCAGATGTGAGCCCTGGTCGACGAGATAGTCGATCGCGGACTCGAACCACATCCTTGTCTGGGCCTGGATGAGGTCGTCGGCTCCTTGGGGGCCGTGCTCCGCGCGCAGGCGCTGGTACTCCGGATGGAACCCCCGAAACGCGTCCATGTCGATCGCGACGGGCCGGCTGCCTTCGGGATAGGTGGCCCTGATGTCGTGAGCGATGACGGTCTTTCCGGCGCCGGGTTGCGCGCTCAGTATGGTCGCGACGGGCTGGTCCTGCGGGACGGTACCGGCGAGCAGGGTTTGGGTGATCTGTTCGAAGAGCAGACTGGACTGCTCCTGCGGCAGCACGTACGTCCGGTCGCCTCCGGGGTCCCTCACCGGCTCAGGTCCTCCGCGATGGACTTCAGTACCGGCGCCTCACGGTCGAGCACTTTCTGGACGGCGTCGGAGTCCCTCGGGTCGAGCCCGACAAGCATCGAGTTCCACCGGTCACGCTTCTCGACCCATTCCCCCTCGCCGGCCACCACCCGGCTCGCGGCGTGACCGATCAGCTGGAGGAGAACATCACGCGCCACTTCATAGGCGGCACCGTTCTCCTGCGGAAGCTGTCGCGCTTCTTCCTGCGTCATGGTTGCTGGATTTCCCTTCGCTGCCCGTGTTCGCGAGCGGACACGGCTTCATGTTTCCTTGAGCGGGCGAACTTCCCGTGGACCTCAGGTACTTCCTGGCGCGGGCGAAGCCGCCTTGGAAGCCGTCACGGGGCGGCCCGCCTCCCGCTACCCCGTGCGGCCCTGCGTGGCGGCGAAGACAGCAGCGTGTTCCTCGACGAGAGCGGCCGCACGTTCGGCGACACCGGACGTGCCCAGGACGTAGGCGGTCTGACCGCCCGCCACGGGGAACTCCAGACACTGCCCGCCCGCAGCCCGCACCACAGCCCAACCCGCAGCCACGTCCCAGGGTTTGGTGCCGATGCCGATGTAAGCGTCCAACCCCCCGGTCGCGACGTCGAAGAGATCACACGAGGTGGATCCCGTGCGCCGGAAGTCCTGCACCTCCGGTAGGAGCCGGACAAGAGTGGACAGCGTCAGAGGTCGGCGTTCCTCGCTGATGGACACGCTCACCGAGACCAGGGCGGCGCTCAGTTCCTTCGTGGGGGACACGGACGGTGGCCCGTGACTGGACACGATCGTCCCGGTCTCGTCGCAGGCGATCCACCGCCCCGTGGCGGGCCGGATGATCGCGGCGGCCGAGGGAGTGCCGTTCACCTCGGCAGCGACGGCCACGGCGAAGTCGGCGCGTCCGTGGGCGAAGTTGGCGGTGCCGTCAATGGGGTCGATGATCCAGCGGACGTTCCCGCTGCCCTCCCGCTGCCCACCCTCCTCGCCCAGGATGGCGTCGTGTGGCCGGTGCCGGTGCAAGAAGTCGGTCACGGCGCTCTCCGCCGCGGTGTCCACATCGGTGACCAGGTCGCGGTGCGAGGACTTGGTGCGGACGGCGAAGCCTCCCTCCACCTGCGCGTTCGTGATGACGTCACAGCCACGCCGGGCGGCCTCCAGAGCCAACTGCCCGAGCTCCGACAGTTCCGTGGTCATTGGTGCCCCTTGCTCCTTCGTCGACAGCCGTCCCCGTGCCGCCATGAGCTGGGACACCCCAGTCCTCACCGAGAACCGCCAAGCGCGCATTGCTTGCCGAACTTCCTATCACCCGGGCAGGGGAGATCGGATGGTTTCGGCTCTTGGCGCCGTCGAGGGGCGCCTCCAGCCGGCGCAGCCTTCACGCGCTGGAGGACCCGGCTACGCGGAGGGCACGGAGGTCTCGGGGAAAGGTGGCAGTGAGTCGGTGACGAACCACCCCCGCTGAGGTACGGCGTATACCCAGCCTTCGTCGGCCGGCAGGACGAAGGCCCGCGCGGGCCGTCAGCCGCCCATGTCGAGCCCCGGCTCTGGTCGTTGGTGGCCCGGCGGCGGTTGCTGTGGCTGCTGGGTGGGGCCGGGCGGCCGGCCTGGGCGGTACTGGGGCACGCCCAACTGCCACAGGTGTGAACCGGGTACGCCATTGCCGGGTGCGGGTGCGGGTGCGGGTGAGCGTGTTCGACGAGAGCGCGGACCCTCCGGTCGTGGTGCGGCCGGCGAACGGGGGTGCCGTCTGCTGGGGGCGGGGGCTGGCCCTGGTGGATGAGATGGCGGACGGGGGGGGCGGACGGGCGGGCGGGGCGGTTCGCGAAGGGGGTGTGGTTCGAGTTGGGGCTCCAGGAGCTCGTGGGGTGAGTCGTTCCTGCGTCACCAGTTCGAGTGAACCGGGGACGTTTCCGCAGGTGAGCCCGTATGGCTACCTAACGTGACGGCGTTGCTTGTGTGCCAAGCACGCCAAGCCCACACTTGAGGAGGAGGTGCCACCTTGACCGCTCTTGCACATGAGAGGCCCGAGACCATGTCCGAGGCAGGGACTGAATTCGCGAATGGACCCAGCCTGGACGAAGCCTTGTGGCAGGTATGGAAGGCCATGGACCCACCCGAGGGCTACCGCGCTGAGATCATTGAGGGAGCCATCGAGTTGTCGCCCACCGCCCGCCGCTCGCACGGCCTGATCACCAATCGTGTCCGCAGGGCCCTGGACAGGTTCCTGGACGGCGGCGAGTACGCCTGCCACCAGGATGTGAACGTGATCCACCACCGCAAGGCATGGGTTCCAGATGCCTTCGTCGCTCTTGAGGACACCGAACCGTGCCGCGACGAGGAAGACATGGGCGTCGTCGCCGACTCCGTCCACCTCATCGTCGAAGTAGTCTCCCCGGGCAAGCGGAACCAGGACCGGGACCGGGTGAAGAAGCGGCGCGAGTACGCCCGCGCAGGTATCCCGGTGTACGTCATCATCGACGGCTACGACGGCGAGGGCGCCGTCACGCTCTTCACCAGGCCTCGCCCCGACAAGGCCGACTGGGAGGACGTTCATCGCGTCCCCTACGGCACCGAGGTCGTCATCCCCGAGGGCCCGGCCAAGGGGTTCGTGATCGGAGAGACGGTCACGGGGCCGAAGCGGGCCTGAAGCAGGGCCGACCGCGCTCACCGCAGAAGGCGGCCTTGGTCCGTCAGCCGCCCATGCCGAGCCCTGGCTCCGGACGCTGGTGGCCCGGCGGCAGTTGCTGTGGTTGCTGCAGGCGGCTTGTGCGGCTCTGGGGTACGCCCAGCTGTCACAGGTACGAACCGGGTGCGCTGTCCGGTCGTCGTGCTGAGAGGCCCGCCGGGGTGCGTGCCGCTTGAGGGAGGCATGGCGCCGTGCGGGCGCAGAGAATCGCACCTTGCCATTATCGTCGTGTCGACGATAATCTCGGGATCATGAACCATGTGCCTTCACGACCCACCGCTCAGGCCTCAGAGACGACCGACGAGGAACTGGCCCAGCTAGCAGCGGAAATGGCCACGAGCTGGGTCTCCGCCGGCACCCCCTTGTCGCAGAACCAAGGATGGGATCTGGTCGGTCTGCAGTACGCCGGGTCCGCGCAGGGCGAGATGCACGCCTGGCGCCGCGTCGGGGCCTGGGAGCAACATCTGGTTCAGGTACTGGCGGCCGATGACGACTCCGAGGAGGCGCGCGGCCGCGTCGCTGTGGCGAGGAGCGAGGCGGTCTCGCAGATGCGCGACATGCTTCTCTCCGGCATCCGCTCGGCTGAACAGCTCAACAGGACCTGGGTCAACTCCATCGACCCCCGCGCCGAGCTGCGTGCCTTCATCAGCCGAAGCCAGTAGACCGGGCGGACGGGGCGGGGATTCCGACCGACACCACCGAAATGCCTCAACGAAGGGAGCACCAATGGCCTTTGACTTCTACGTCGCGGGGACCATCGAGCTGCGCCCACCAGTCCCGCTCGCACGACTGTCGGAACTGATCGACCAGGACGCGTTCCCTGGAGGGTTCCAGGTCGCGCCGTACGGACTGGACGAGCCGGAGCTGGCCGAACTGGTCACCCGGGCCCACTGGGTGCTCGTTCCGGACGCTGACGCGGGCACTGACGACCAGGGCCGTCCGCGGGCCATCAAGTACCTGCGTGTGAGCGATCCCGGGGTCGAGTCGCTCGAGGTCGACGAGCGACTTCGGGGCTTGTCGGCGGGGATGGGTGGTGCGGACCATGCGTTCCACGGTCATCTTCGCTACTGGGGTGACACCGGGGGTGAGGATGGCGTGATCGAGCCCTACGAGAACGGCAAGTCGCCGGCGTGGCGCCAGATCGGCGGCCGGTTCTGGTGACGACGCCAGGCAGGCGTGAGCGGCCCTGACAATCAGCCCGGTGCCGGGCCATCCACGCGCCGAGGCGGCCAGTTCCTCGTCGCGCCAGTACGCGCGGCCGGGGGCCTCCGGGAACCGTCGGTGCCCCCCCCCGCCCAGACGGGCGTGCCCAGCACCGCCTGGGCGGCGTGTTGGTCGGGGGTGCGGTCGGCAGTCAGGGCGGGCATGGGGTGGCTCCTCGGGGCGTACGGGGATGCCGCTAGACGCGGCCGTTCGGGCTGCGAGGGTCCCTCGGGGGCGGGGTAGGGGATGCCGGCGGCTGGGGGGTGACCGGTGGCCGTGGCGCGGCGGGCGGATCGGGGTTCGTCGGTCGGGGGTGCGGTGCCGACGGCTCCGGTGCCGTCAGGCGGGGCCGCTGGGTCGATGGTTGCGGCTGCGGTTGCTGGGGTGCCTTCGACTCTTTTCGCGATGACGATGGGAGGCGGTTGTCCAGGACCTGTTATGCGTCGGATCGCCAAGATGTTGGAGCAACGGGGCCGAGTAGCCCAGGTTGTGACGCTCCTACAGCCAGCGGATCTCGGCAACGTGGACGTCTGGGCGGAAACGCGTGCTGACGCGTTTCATGTGCAGGTCGGCCTGGGACGCGTTCAGCGGAGCACTGTTGTCTGGGTCGAACAAAAGGGCCGCCACGGCCCCGTCCGCCTCGATTACCACGACCAGTCGGCCGGCACCCGAGCCCTCCTCGCGCACGCCGGCCCGGGATTCCCCCTGCCCTGCGGCGCGTGACAGTTGAGCCCGCCCCTCGCATCGGCGGGTGTCGGCTCGGTTTGGGAGCCCGTTCCAAGTTCATTCGTTGCGACTGATGAAGCGGCGTAGGTCGGCGCGGGGGTCGGCGCGGCGTGCTTCCTCTCGTTGGGGGTTGAGGTGTTCCGCTGTGCGGATGCCGGAGAGGAGCATGTCGCGCATTTGGGAAGCCGCCTCCCCCTTCGCCCTGGCGATACGGGCGCGGCCTTCATCTGAGTCATCGGCCGTTGCGAGCGTCTCGGACAGTCGGCGTTCCCAGGTCTCGACTGCCTCCCAGGCCCACATCTCCGTGTGTCCGGAGCCGGGGTGTTGCAGAGCGACCAGTTGCCACCCTCGGTCCTGTCGGTCCCGTGACAAGGAGGTGGCGGCGGAGACCCAGCCGACGGCCAGTTCCGCCGCTCGCTGCGCCAGTTCGTCATCCGTCATCCGGGAAAGGTCGGACGGTGTTCGCGGTGCCGGGCTGTTCATGATCTAGACTTTATCGTCAAAGAGACGATAATCGCAAGGATGGCAGCGCGCGTAAGGATCGGCCGTCGAAGGTCGGCCTCCGTACCGAGGGAGTTGATTTCCTTGTCAGTTGTGAACGGTGAGCCGGTATCCGGCCCCAAGGTCCACACGACACCGCAGGAGTTGGCGATGGAGCTCGCCGTACTGACCGAAGTCGACTGGCGGAAGGTGTGGCCAGGAGCAGGCGGAGGCTACGAGCCCGACCCCGCGTGGCTCGCCCAGTTCGACTGGAAGGTGATCGACTTCCGGTGGCGCACCAACGACTGGGGGCCGATAACGGTGCAGACCCGCACCGGGAAGCGGCATCACCTGGAGACCACGGCGTCCCATTCGCAGGATTACGCCCGGGCCTCCCACCGACTCTGGACCGGCGGCGATCCAGACCGGCACAGGGGGGTGCACGACAGGGAAGCGGCCGAGGCGGCCACGGCGTGGGGCGAGTACCTGGCGGCCGCTCGGAGTGTTCTCGGCGCGCCGACATGGGACGGCGCCTGGGACGGCGCCGGATTTCCCGTCAGCTTCGGCAGGAGGGGCGGATCCCCTGACAAGCGGCGGCGGTACAACCCTTACCGGTTGGCCGTGTGGAATCCGTCGGAGCCCGGGTCCGCCGTGATCGCCCTCAAGGTTTACGCCGACGCCTACGGCCGACACTCTGTCGACCTGAACCTGCACGACCCCGCACGCATCGTCCTGGACGACAGCGACGCGGAGGTGGAGAAGGTCATCCACGTCACCACCAAGGGCGAGGCCCCAGGGACCCGGCGATTCTTCGGCGATCCGGACCCGGTGGACAAGCCCGACACGACCTGGCAGGACGTGGCCGCACAGCTGAGAGCGGTCTCGACCTGGGACTGGGACGCGATCTTCGGCGCCCACCAGTGGAACCGGGCATTCGCCTCAGTCGACGAACTGGAGCGCTGGGCGCGGCGACTCGACTGGACCGTGTCAGGCATCGACAGGTCCGACTGCGTCTCCGTCACCACGCGGGAGGGCCTCCCCTTGTGGCTGCCCCCGGTGCTCCGGTACCCCGCACGCGTGAACTGGCTGGAGGCCAAGCTCTGGAGGATCAGTTCCAGGCCCTCCTCGCGCCACCACAGGAACGTGCTCGACCCTGCGGACGCCCTGTGGACGGACTGCGTGGCGGCGGCCACCGAGATCCTGGGCGAACCCGGGTACTGCGGTCACCCCTACGGATCGGGGTACCCGAAAGAGTGGAAGAGCCGGAGCCAGGGCCTGTACTTCAAGATCGACACCCATTGCGTGGCGATATGGCCCTCGGCGGGCGAGCCCGCTCCCGCTATCGGGCTCTTCATGCAAGGCGGATTCTTGGAGCGGGGTCACGAAGGCGAAGCCGCACAGCTCGACCTGCGGATCTGGCGCCCGGCCACACCCCGCGTCATCTGACGACCGCGCCACGATGTCGTGCGGATCAGATCTCGGGCGGGCGGCAGGTGATGTTGATCAAAGGCCTTCGCAGTTCGCCCGGTTCGAGTGCGGTGCCCAGGTTCACCTTGAGCACGGTGACGCGGTCCTCGGGATGGCGCTCCCGCCAGATCGTGATCCGGTACGGGCTCATGTCCTCCAGCCGAAGGTCGCGGGGCATGAGCCAGTGGTGCTCGTGCCAGGGCTCGGGGAAGTCCGGGTCGTCCCAGGCGCCCGAGTACTCCGGTTCACCGAGGAGGGGCCGGAGGGCCGCTTCGTAGGCGCTCCAGGCGTCGGCCGCCCGGTCGAGGACGGCGTCGTTCTCGGAGGTGTTGTCGGCGCTCAGCCCCCAAGGGGCCCAGCTGACGAGCTTCACCGGTGCCCAGCCACGCTCCTGGACGGGGTAGAGCACCATGCCCTGCCCGGTGGAACCGGTGACGTCCAGAACCCACTCGGCGGACCGCGGCTTCCAGCCGAACTGGGCGCACCAGTCCTCCAGCGGACGGCCCGGAGCGGGCGGTCCCGCCCACACCGTGGGCCAGTGCACCCGCTCGAGCGCCCGGAACTCGTCGGCCAGTTGGGCGGGAGTCCGGTTACTTCTCACGGTCGCCACTACCTGTCACCTTTCTCGAAGACCTCTCTCGCAGACGTTTCTCGAAGACTGTGTCAACGGTGATCCTCTGCGCGGTGGCAGTGCAGTTCGATCCGCGTGTTCGCGAGATAAGGCCGTTCCTCGGAGCCCATGCCGAGCAACACGGTGAGTTCGATCAGCGGTGATCCCGGGCCGTCGAGGTGCCACAGCGTCAGGCGTTGCGGCCGTGGTGCGCCGCTTCGGGGAGTGTGCCGCGGCACCACGGGGAAGTCACGGAAGTCCTGCGCGCCCTGCCACGAGGGCGTTCCCAACTCCGCGGTGATGGCGTCCGCGTAGGCCTGCGAACGCTCGAAGGCCATATCGCGCAGTCGTGGGTTCTCGTCGAGCGTCTCCCCGCGGACCGCCCAGACGGTCGAACTGATGGACGTGACCGGCTGTCTGGCCTTCCCGTGCCGGAGGAAGCGAAAGCGTCCGCCGGGCGCCGTACGCACGTACTGCAGGGGGTTTTGGTGCCAGAGGGGCTCCCAGCTGAGGCCCCCGTACCACTGCTTCAGGTCTTCCTCGTCCTCCGGCATCGCGGACCAGCGCCCGGGCCAGCCGCTGATCTTGAGCGCGAGGAGTTCGTCGAGCACCTGCCGTGGGCTGCGACCTGCGATCAGGTGGGCCATGGAGTGCGCCTCGTCTCCTGGATTGCTGTGTCCATCGGGAGTCTCCGGCTACTGCTGCCCCGGCCAGTTCGGCGGCGGTCCCTGGGTCCAGCCGCCCGGGGGCTGCTGGGGCGGGGCCGGCTGCTGGGGCATGCCCCAGGCACGGGCGTCGGCGGGCTGTCCCGGTGACGGCCACTGGGTTCCCGGGGCCGGCGGCGGCGCCGGGGCGTACGGCTGCTGGGGCGCTCCGGCGTACGGCTGTTGCGGTGCCTCGGGCTGCTGCACAGGAGTGTAGTGCTGCTGCTGTGGGTCCGGGTACGCCTGCTCGGCGGCGATGGCGGGGGCGGGGCTGTGGTGCGGCAGGGTGTCGAAGCGGGGCAACGGCTGCGTGCTCACCCGGTCCAGCAGGACGACGTTGGGGTTGCAGTCGGCGGCGTGCACCTGCACGGCACCGCCGGGCTGCCGCTCCACCACCAGCAGGTTGAACTCGGCGAGCGACTGGAGCTGCGTGGGTTCGAGGGCGTACTCGTAGACGCGCTGCCGCCCGGTCGCCAGGCTCGTGCTGTCACTGTCGCCGGTCGTGTGAGTGGTGGACTCGTTCGTGGTGTGGGTGACGCTCGTGGAGGTGCCGGTCGTCTCGCTGTAGCTGCCGCCCGAGTTGGTGGAGTCCGATGTCGAGAGCGGGTTGAACCAGCCCTGGTAGGTCGTGGAGCTGCTGCTGCCCCAGTTCCGGCCGTACGTCTCCGAGTGGCTGGTGGTGGTGCCGCGGCTGGTGGAGGATCCGATCGTCTTGGCGACGGACGTGTTGACGGTCCGGCCCTCGGTGTCCGTCAGGGAGTGCAGGACGAAGGAGTGGTGGCGGCCCAGGAAGTCGGCGGCGACCGTGGCCTCCTGGTGGTTGCCGAGCCGCATGAAGGCGACCGTTCCGCCGCCGATGAGTTCCTCGCCGGCTTCCCTCAGATGCGAGTGCACCAACGTGAGTTGGGCGCCCCGTCGTTCGCAGAGCTGGGCCAGTTGTTCGAGGTGGCGTCGCTGGAGGCCCTGGTCGCCGAGCATCACGACGACGCACGGGGCCTCCTCCTGGAACGAGGAGAGCCGCCGCATCACGCTCTGCACGGCGAGGTCGGCCAGCAGCTCCGTGCCCGCCGAACCCGCGCCGAAGTCCAGGGCGACGCATGTCAGATAGCCGGGCCCGCGCCCCTCACGGGCCGTTCCCAGCTGCTCCAAGGGGTGCACGAAGGAGGCCAGCCGGAAGAGGCTGTCCCGTAGCTGGTCCTTGTTCTTGTCGCTGAACAGATCGTCCGCGATGCGGTTGCGCTCCTCCCTGCTCAGCGCCTTGGCGTCGTCGGCCTCACCCACCAGGACCCGCAACCCGGCACCGAGCCGCGCCAGGGACACGTCTGTGCCCAACGCGCCGCACAGTTGGGTGAGGATCCGGGTGTACACGGCACGCTCGGCCCGGTCCGACTCGGGGCTGTCCCCGTGCATGGCCTCGACCAGGGCCTGCACCAGTTCGTGGGGCGCGAGCCCGCCCACGATGCCGCTCTCCGTCATACGGCTGGGCAGCAGCTGCACGTCCACGGGCACGCCGCCCGCCTCGGCGAGCACCGACAGCTCACGGCACACCAGGGACTGGGTCAGGTCCAGCACGATCAGCGGCCGTTCGCGCAGTGTCGACGCACCGAACACCGTGAGGAAACCCTCGCGGCCGCGCTGGCTGCCGCCGAAGACGTCCAGTCGCCGGGTGCCCGCCCCGAAAGGCAGCGCGCCCCAGGCGTCCAGACCGGCGACCCACTGCGTCTGCTGGGTCTCGTGAAGCGTCCAGCGCTGGTGCCATGACTGCCAGTCGTACTGGAAACGTTCCTCCAGCGTCTTCGCCTGGGCGGTGCGGGCGCGGGTGGCGACGGAGAACCGCAACGAGGCGACGAGGACGCGTACCACCTGGATGCCGACGATGACACCGCCGATGGTGAGCATCACCGTGAAGAGGAGGCTCAGCAGGTAGGAGACCACCGCGACGGGGATACCGATCCTCAGCGCGGAGCTGATGCGGTCCTTGCGGTCGAGCCGGGCGGCCTGCACACGGTTCTCGTAGCTGCCGTCCAGCTCTTGGCGCTGCGGCTCGGCTTCGACGAAGGACTGACGCAGCGACTCGGGGTCACGGTAGATCCAACCGACGCGCTGGCCGGCGTCGAAGAGTCTCAGATACGGGCCGAGCTGCCCGGCCTCGGTGTTCTCGATCGTCATGGGAGGGCTCCAGGCCGGTCAGGCGACGAAGGTCTCGATCGCGCGTATGCGCTTGTGGAACGGCGGGTGCGTGGACATGAGGCGCGCCATCGCTCGCTGCTTTCGGCGGGCGTCGTCGGCTCCCTCCGCGTGCCATGCGGTGAACACGGTGACCAGTACGGGGCCGTAGCCGATCAGGCCCGCGAACCGGTCGGCCCGCAGCTCACTCTGACGCCCGGACCAGGCGAGCAGAAACGGTACGGCGTAGAGGGCGAGCGCGGCCGGGAAGGTGAACAGCAGACCGATGGCCAGTACGCCGAGGAACAGCACGAAGAGCCCCGCGAGGATTTCGGAGATCGCGGCGATGACGCGGATCACCAGCCTCAGGGCACTCATGACGAGCCGGGCGGGCAGGGCGTACCAGTGGCCGAGCAGTCCGGCCCATGCGTGGCCGCCGACGTGGTGGCCCAGCTCGTGGGCGAGTACGGCGGCCAGATGCTGGGGCGGGAGGTTGCGCATGGCACCGCGCGTCACACCGACGATGTGGCCCGCCGCGGCCGAGGCGTTGAGCTCGTCGGTGTCCTCCATCCACAGGTCGTACTTGGACCCGTCGACGCCCGCCCGCTGGGTCACCTCGTCCCAGAGCGGCTGGAGTACGGCGAGTTCGCTGGCCAGGGGCTCACGCATCTTGAAGTACAGCTTCGCGAGGCCCCGTTCGGTCGGGCGGTTGAACACCAGGGCACCCGATGCCAGCCAGGCGACGACGAACGCGACGTCCACGCCGCTCGGCATGGACAGCGATATCAGGATCATCACCAGCAGGCTGCCCAGAAAGAGGGGGATGTTGAGCAGCATGGTGGTCACGGAGGAGGAATCGGCACCGCGGCGGACCTCGGGGGTACCCGCCGGGGTGTACGCAGGGGGGATCGCGGCGGCGGTGGGGGCGGCCGGAGGCGGTGCGTACTGCGCGTACTGCGTCGTCTGCGGAAGAGCTGACTGTGGCTGAGGGTGCGGTGGGTAGCCCTGTTGGGGCTGTGTGGGCTGTGTGGGTTGTGTGGGCTGCGCGTAGGCGGATTGCGGCTGGGCGTACTGCGTGTAGGGCGCCTGCGGCTGGGCGGGCTGGGCATACGCCGGGGCCTGCGGAGCCGCGTACAGCGGATGGTGGGGGGCCTGAGGTGGCATCTGAGGCGTGGCGTAGGGAGGTTGAGGCATTTGCGGGGGCGTCGGGTAGTGCTGCTCGGGATGCTGCTGTTGCGGATACTGCGGCGGCGCGAACTGCTGGGGTGGAACCGGCTGGTGGGGCGGCTGCGTCGGAGGCGGGTGGGCGGGGCCCTGCGCGTACGCCTGCGGAGGCTGGACCGGGGCACCGTACGGCGGCACGGTCGGGGGCGCACCGGGAGTCGGGTACGCGGGCGGCATCTGGTGCGGCTGGCCGTGGGGAGGGTGGCCGGGGCCGACCGGCGGGACCGGTTGGTGCGGCTGGCCCGGTTGGTGCGGATCGACAGGATGGGTCACGTAAGGGGTCCGCCCTGGGGAGAATGTGTGCCGAAGAGGCAGCCACATATGGACAGTTGAGAAATGACCGTCCCGAGGGCGGCAGCATGTACGCCTCTGGTGATTGAACTCGCCCCCGTGACCGCCGAAGCGGTCAGCCAGTCATTGATTCGCAGCCGAAACATGCTGCACGCATTCGCCCCCCGAGTCTAGTTGGAACCACGGGAAACGAAGTCACAGTTGCAAGGCTTGGCCTGGGGCCCGACCGGCCCTAGGGTGTATGCGCAAGATCGACAACGGGGGAGACGTTGCCAACCGCACTGCTTGCGCACGATCCTGACCAAGTGAAGGATGGCGCCCCTTTCTTCACGCTGCCGGACATCTCCGGCATCTGGGGTGGTTCGCCCGTTCGCCAGAGTGAAGTCGGTGGAGCGGCCGTTTCTGGCAACACCTTCGAGCCGTACGGCAAAGGGTCCACCTGTCTGAATCCTGTGAGCCCGGCTCGGAATTGCTGTTGTGCGGTCCAGTCCCATTCGGTCGACGACAATGTCGGTCAGCGAGCAGGAGCGGTCTGAACCCCATGGACACCACGCCGTACGGCGGCACGTGGCAGCGCTTCGTCGGCATGGAGGCCTGCCTGCTGCGCGAGGTCCCACGTCAACGCCTCACGGACGACCGGCCAGGCGGTCCCGGCGACGACCTGCACGCCCAACGGCTCGCCGCCCTGGTCTCCGCACATCACGCACGGCGCCCCGACGACCCGACGGGCGGAGCGGTGTGCGTCGGTTGGGCACGCCGGGCGGCGGACCGGCCCATCGACGTGTTGGTCGGGGGGAGCACTTTGCTCGGCGGTCGCGCGGACGCGGATGGCGGCACCACTCTGCTACGACTCCCCGCCGGCGCACGTGGGCTGGCCCAGCCGACGGGAACCGCGGCATCCCTGTTCGCCGACTTCCCGCACTGGAGCGTCGTCGCGGGTGTGACCGACGGACTGCTCGTCGACGCGGAGCCGAACGCCACCGGGGCCGGCGCCGCACGGCAGCGGCCCAGCCTGGAGGACTGCCTCCTCGCGGTGTGGCAGGAGCCCTTCGCCTGGATGGTGTTCGCCGAACCGGTGCCCGCCACCGAACTCGACGACCTCACCGGCGACATCGCCGACGAACAGCGCCGCGCCATGTCCAAGGCGGACGGTTCGCCCGAGTACGCCATCGCGGCGGCCCGGTTGGAGCGACGGCACAAGGACCTGGCCAAGGCAGCGGCCACCGGACTGTGGCGGATACGCCTGCTGGCGGGCGGCCGTACGTCGGAGGACGCGACCCGGGTCGCCGCGCTCGTCTGCGCGTCGGCGGACCTGGAGGGGCTGCCCTACGCGCTCCGGCCGACCGGGCGGGTCGGGGACCTGCCCACGGCGCTCGGCGGAGTGCTCCCGGCCCCCGAGGAGTACCCCTTCCACGCTGGATCCGACCTGCTTGCATCCCTGGCCCGGCCACCCGCACACGAGATACCCGGCGTACGGTTCGCGCTGCGGCCGGAGTTCGACGTCACCCCGGAGACCGCGGGCCGGCCGTCCACGCCGGACACCCCTCCGGTCCGGCTCGGTTCGGTGCTCGACCGCAACCGCAACCCCGTGGGTGACCTGGAACTGACCCGCTCCACCCTCAATCGGCACACCTTCGTGTGCGGGGCCACCGGCGGCGGCAAGTCCCAGACCGTGCGCGGCCTGTTGGAGGCGGCGACCTATGCGGGCATCCCGTGGCTGGTGGTGGAGCCGGCCAAGGCCGAGTACCGGTTCATGTCGGCGCGGCTCGGTGACACGAGCGAGGTCGTCGTCATCAAACCCGGCGACCCCGACGCGCTCCCGGCCGGCCTGAACCCCCTGGAACCCTCGGCGTACGCGAGCGGCGAGCGCTTCCCCCTCCAGACGCATCTCGACATGGTGCGCGCCCTGTTCCTCGCCTCCTTCGACCCGCAGGAACCGTTCCCGCAGGTCCTGAGTGCCGCGCTGACCCGCTGCTACGAGGACCTGGGCTGGGATCTCACCCTCGGCGAACCGCTCGTCCCCGGCACAGAGCCGCGCTACCCCACCCTGGAGGACCTGGAGCACACGGCCCTCAAGGTTGTGACGGACATCGGCTACGGCAAGGAGGTCGCCGACAACGTCCAGGGTTTCATCAAGATCCGCCTGGCCAGCCTGCGGCTCGGCACGACGGGCCGCTTCCTGGAGGGTGGCCGTCCACTCGACTTCGGTGAACTCCTGCGCCGGAACGTCGTCTTCGAGATCGAGGACGTCGGCGACGACAAGGACAAGGCGTTCCTGATGGGCACGATCCTCATCCGGCTCGTCGAGTACCTGCGCATGGAACAGCGCGTGACCCGCCGACTGTCGTTCCCCTTGCGGCACTTGAGCGTCTTCGAGGAGGCGCACCGGCTGCTCCGCCGCTCGGAGGAGGGCGGCGCGAGCGCCCATGCGGTGGAGATGTTCGCCGGTCTGCTGGCCGAGATCCGGGCGTACGGCGAGGGCCTGATCATCGCCGACCAGATCCCGAGCAAGCTGTTGCCCGATGTCATCAAGAACACGGCGGCGAAGGTCGTCCACCGTCTCCCGGCCCAGGACGACCGCGAGGCGGTCGGCGCGACCATGAACATCACGGCGGCCCAGTCCGAGTACCTGGTCACCCTGCGGCCGGGCGAAGCCGCCGTCTTCACGGACGGCATGGACTATCCCCTCCTGGTCCGCATGAGGGACGGGACGGATCGCGAGGACGCGGGGGCGATCCGGCCGGCGTCGGCGGCTGCGCTGACGGGTGAGCGCAGCCGCGCGTGCGGGCCCTGCTGCACGCCGGAGCCGTGCACCCTGCGTGACCTGCGCAGGGCGCAACGTCTGATGGAACAGCCCGAGCTCCGGATCGCGTTGTGGGCGGAGATGGCGGTCGCGGCGCATCTGCTGGGGTGGACCACGCCGCTGCCGGGCGAGGCGATGCGGCGGGCACTCGAACCGTACCGGGCCGCCGACCGCCGTCTCCTCAACTGCGCCATCGGCCAGGCTGCGGACCGTGCGGTGCACAGCCGGGTGGGCGCACCTGCGGATCCGAGCGCGCTTGCCGAACATGTGGCGGGGATGATGCGGGCCCAGTTGGAAGGCCAGGACCCGTGCCCGGTGGGCGAGCCGTGCTACAAGGCCCGCAAGGGGACGAGGACACGGGAGTACTACCACGGGCGGTATTCGCCCTCCGGTTTGGAGGAGATCGTCGGGTGCGTGGATCCCTCGGAGGAGTGGGGCAAGCGCTTCTCCTCGGTTTTGTCCTGCTTCGAGCGCAAGATCCGGAAACCTGTCGCAGACGCGTCGCGCAGTGAAGGGTCGGCATGACTGAGTTGTACGGAGCGGAGAGGGAGCCCGACGCGGCACCCGTCGCTGAGAATCCGGCGGCTCCCTCAGCAATCGAGTCCTCGGATGCGTGGGCGGAGCCCGAAGAGCCTGAGGAGTTCGAAGCGCCCGAAGGGAGCGGAGTATCTGAGACGCCCGAAGCGCCCGAGGAGGCTGAAGGAGCTGTCGAGGAGCCTGATGCCTCGGAGGGAAGTGAGGATCCGCAAGAGCCTGAGGAGTCAGGGAGCGAAGAATCGGCCGGGGTTGCCGAGGACGTTGAGGAGTTGGAAGGGTCGGATCAGCCCGAAGAGCCCGAAGAGCCCGAAGAGCCCGAAGAGCCCGAAGAGCCCGAAGAGCCCGAAGAGCCCGAAGAGCCCGAAGAGTCGGTCCAGTCCATCGAGTCCATCGAGTCCGTCGAAGCCGAGGGGACCCACGAGCCCCACGAGCCCGCGGATTCGGACGAGGCACCGGACCGGGGCGAGGCAGAGGATGTGAACGAGCCTGACGCACCGTCGGAGGGGGACGGCGTGGATGGCGCGGCCGACGCTCCGGAGGCGGGGGATCAGTCCGAGAACCCGCTGGCCGACGTGGCGGAGGCCCTCGGTGAGCGACATCCCGAGGTGGCTTCGGTGATCACCAAGCTCGGTGCGGACGACGCGAACAGGCTGAACGTGATCGAGAACCTGAAAGATCCTGAGGGCGGGGGCGAACGGACCCTGGAGATCATTCAGGAGCTCGCCGAGGGCGAGACCCTGGAGGGACGCTCCTTGGAGGAGTACAGGTCCGAGAACCCCGGGCGCGGCCCCCTGTTCGAGCCAGTGGAGCATGAGGTGAACTACGAGCCCGACGGGACGTCCCGCAAGAACGCGTACGTTGAGCAGGCCAAGTTGGACGACCCGGTGCGAGCCCTCGGAGCCTCCATCGAGGACGGCGACCGCGACGCCTTGGACGACTACGGCATGAGGCTGCAGAACGAGGTGGAGCCGGCCGTCTACGAAGACGTGACGAGTCTCCTTGAGAAGGCCGACGATGCCGAACTGAGCAGCCGCACGAAATCCGCAGACGACCTGGTCGACAAAGTGAATCGAATGACAGAGGGGAGCGAGGGCCGAAAAGCGCGCCCGGATTACGAGATCGGGGACGTCATCGATGCCGTGGGGGCAAGGATTACCGTCGAGGACACCGCCCAGCTCGAAACCGTTCTCGAAAAGGCCAAGGGGCACTTCGGTACCGGCGAGGGCGGGCGCCTGCTGGAGGTCGAGAACATGTACGCGGAGCCCAAGAGCGGGAATCCGAGCTACCGCGTCATACCCATGGTCGTAGCCATAGAGGTCGACGGAAAACCGTATACGTACGAACTCCAGCTCACGACAGAGCGGGCTTCCGTGGCCGCTGACCTTGAGCACAACACCGTGTATAAGTCGCATATCGAAACGACTCCGGAGGAACGCGATGTGATGCGTAGGATGCAGGCAGAAGCGGCGGCTTTGGATCAGGAAGAGACTCGCAGGAGGTACCCGTGACAGATGAGACAGGGTCGAATTTCGTCATGATCTCGACGTTCCGCAGAAGGACTGCGGACGGATTTATGCTCGCGGCTTTCGTCATCGACGAGAGAGAGTGCGAATCTCCTGCGGAAATGAAGTCGATCAGGAACGAAGCCCTCACCGAGATCCAGCGTCGACGCATCGCCGGAGAATTCGAGACCCGCAGGGCGAAGGCTGGCGAGCTGCCGTCGACCCTGCCTCGGTGGGCGGAATACAAGAGGCAGCTGGAAGCATCGGATAAGGAGTCGTCTTGACCCATCGGGTGTTCGGCGCGTGGCACGACTGGGACACCGCCCGTCGACAGTTGGCGGTACTCGCTCCGGAGGTTTCGGCGCAGCGCCTCGGGGAGGCCGTCGCGTTCGCCGAAGAGGCCCACGGGGATCAGAAGAGGCCTGCCGGTGAGCCGTACGTGGAGCACCTCCTGGAGGTGGTGGAGATCCTCGTCTCGGGCGCGGGTATTCGCGACGAGGACCTGCTGGTCTCGGCCATCCTCCACGACGTCGTGGAGGACACCGACCGCACGGCCGGGGAGGTCGGTGAGCGGTTCGGCCCCCGGGTCGAGGAGTGGGTGGGCTGGGTGACGAAGCCGGACCCCGAGGCCCACGAGGATCCTGCGGAGGTGCGTGACCGCTACCTTCTGAGCCTGCGTTCCGCCCCGCCGGAGGTCCTGCAGCTCAAGCTGGCGGACCGGTTCAGCAACGTGCAACGGCTCGACACGCACCCGCGGCCCGAGAAGCGGCGTTCCTACTACCGCGAGACGTGCCGCCACTTGGTACCTCTCGCCGCGGGGGTCCCGTGGTTCGAGGCGGCCTTCGAGGAGTGGCGGGAGTTCTACCGCCACCTGGAGGACGGGGCGCCCCCGGCCACGGCTTGACGCCCGCCGTTGGCGCGGATGCCCGGGCGCGGGGCCACCGCGTCGCCGGGCGCTGCCTGCCTGGACCGCGCTTCCGAGATCGCCGCGTACAGCACCCCACCCGGTGACGCCACCCCCGGAGCCTGATTGGTCGCCCTCCGTCAGGAAGGGAAGGCGTGTACCCGGACGTCCTGCGTGCGGGTAGGTCGCCCGCGAACGGGCCGTGTCCGGCTACGCCGGGGGACGGGGGCCTTCGGGGGAGGGCGGCAGTGTGTCGGCCACGAAGGTCCCCAGTCCAACTTCGCCGCGCGTCCAGCCCTGTTCCCGAACATGCCGCATGGCCTTCGCCGCCGTCGCGTTCACCACGCCGAACTCCTGGGCGATCTCCAGAGTGGACGGCACGCGGCTTCCCGGTGGGTATGTGCCGTCCTCGATGCGCCGGATGATCTCCGCTGCGATCTGCCGCCACAGCGGGCGCGTACGGTCAAGATCCATGGTTCCAGCGTGGGTGACCATGGCATTCCGTGCATCCGTGGTTATCTGCGGTTATCCACGGGTATGGTGGACTCCGAACGTAAGCGGCCCCGCCGGGAAGCGGCTACTTCCACGCCGGGGCCTCAGCCGACTGAACAGGAGTCGACCTATGCGCAGCCTACTGGCCGCGGTCCTGAGCCTTTTCCTGCCTGGTCGCGGAGCGCACCGCGCGGTCATGGCACCCTCCGCACCCGCCCCCTCCGGCCTGGCCGGGCCCGCCTACCGGCCCGCACCCCCGTGCCCGTTCCTGGGTGACGTCATCAGGGTCGATGGGCAGCCCCTGGTCCGGCCGTACGTCGTCGTGTGGGAGCGCGAGCGGGACGAACTCGATCGTCGGCGCCTGCAGCGGGCGCGCCGCCGTACGGCCGTCCTGGCGACGCCGGGCCAGGACTACTGCCCGTGGGAGGCCGCCGTATGAGCGGGCCGCGTCTCCGTAGCCTCGGCGTGGATCCGGCGACCGGCCGGGAAGCCTTCGCGGATACGCGCCCCGGTGGTCTCCTCGAAGCGCTGGCTGACGCGCAGGCGCTGAAGGCCGCCGCCGTGCTGGTGACGGTCGTGGGGGCCGTACTGGAGGCGGGGAAGGCGTCGGACGCCGAACTCGCCGCCTTCGTACCGGCGTTGTACGCGGGGCTCGAAGAATGCGTCGGCATCATGACCGCTGACGCGGACAGGGAGTGATGGAGGAGGGGCGGCCGACCGCGGGAGCGTAGCGCGGATGGTGGTTGCGGGTGGGGGGCAGGAAGTCGAACTGACCCCCGCCGACGGACCTCAGCCCAGCTGTTCCGTCGTCCCGTCCGGATGGATGAGCAGCCGGATCGCCCCGCCGTAACGGTTGTCCGTGATCGTCGCCGGGGTGGGGGCGCCGAGTTGTTGGGCGCGTTGTTGGAGGATCGACAGGACGACGTCCTGGATGTCGCCGTAGGGCGGGGCGGTGACGGGGACGCCGTCGATGAGGCCCGCGTTGGGGGAGAAGACGTGGACCTGGGCGTCCGAGGCGCCGGGGTTCGCGGCGGGCGGGGGCGGACCCTGGATGGGGATCGGCTCGGTCATCGGGGGCTGGTTCCTTCCGGCTCAGGCGCTCTTCGCCTCTCCCCGCTCGGGGAGGAGGGTGTCGTCGATGTCCTCGACGTTCAGGACGTCCAGGACGCGAGCGTACGTGCCGCGCGCGAGGCGTTGCAGGCGGCCCGACTTGACCAGTGCGGACAGGACGTTGCTGATGGTCTTCGACGGGTCGCCGTAGACGCCGGCGGGCAGGGCGCGCAGCACGTCGCGGGCGGAGAAGGCGCCGGGGAAGCCGGCCACGGCCTTCTCGACGGCGGCGCGGATGCTGGGGGCGGAGGGCGTACGGCGGGCGGGTCCCGCTCCCGTCCCGACGGCCGGGTGGGCGCCGTGCAGGGAGTGTGCCGCCAGGTGGGGCGTGGGTGTGGCCGCCGGGTGCGGGAGGCGGTCGTGGATCTCGCGCAGGGCCGTGCGGATCGTCTCCAGAGAGGCGGCGCCGGTCTCGTCCGCCGTGGCCGCGAGCATGGTCGCGACCTTCTCTATGTTCGCGAGGGTGGCGGCCAGTTCGCGCAGCAGCGGCTCCAGGAAGTCGCGGCGCAGCGCGGCCACCGGGTCGGTGGTGGCGAGTTCGACGGAGACGGAGCCGGTGAGCGGGCGTCGGGGAGGCAGTCCGCCTTCGGCGTCCTCGGGGGCGTCGGCGCCGTCCGGGAGCAGCGACTCGACGGCCTCCCGTACGGCCGGAAGGTTCCGCGGGGATTCGGGGGCCGTGTCCGCGCCGCCGGGCATGCACGTCAGCAGGGCGACGAGCTGTTCGAGGCTGGTGAGCGCGGGCAGGGCGGAGCGCACCAGCGGGCCGAGCACGGCCTGCCGTACGGCCAGGGCGGGATCCTCGTACGAGAAGGTGATCCGTTGCCCGGCCTCGGCCGCTGCCATGGGTTCCTCGCTCCTGTCGTTCGACGGTCTGGGCGTGTGCGACGACGTGCCCGGACCGGGCGTCTGTCTGTGTGTTGCCTGTGAGGTGGTGTGCGATTGCAACAGCGGTGTCAACGCGGCGCGCGGCGGACGTTCCCGCAACAGGCGTTGATCATGGGCCAGTTGGCCCTGGAGCAGGTCGAACGCGTCGAGGATCCGCTCCAGTTCGGGAAGGTCCGGGGCGAGCGGGCGGCGGGCTCCTGAGTGCGTCGCCGACGACTCGTCGGCGCGGGACCTGAGGCGGGTCAGTCGCCTGGGTACGGAACCAGAGTCGAAGCGGACCGCTGCGTGGGCCGGCAGGTCGCCGTTCTCGTCGCCGATGCCGAGCGTGCGGCGCAGCGAACGCCGGTCCTCCCGGGTGGTGGCCGCCGTGTAGCCGTACGGCTCCGCGTACGCGACCGCGTCCTGCAGGCATTCAGCCCAGAGCGGGCAGGAGGCGCACAGGTCGCGCGCGGTACGGAGCAGGACGAGGTGCTGGCGGCGCTGGTCGGGCGAGACGCCCGTGGCTGCCGCCGCTGTCGCCGTACCGTCCGGGGCGTAAAGGCCGTGCGGGCTCGCCGAGTTGTCCAGAAGCGGGTGCTGGAAGACGTCCGGCCTACGCCGGCACGGCAACGCCGCGTCGGGTATGTGGGCTTCCTGTACGACCGCCTTGCGGGCAGGTCGGGCGGGCAGCCTGGCCAGCGTCGTATGGCTTGCCATACGCATGAGTAATATCCCCCGTGGTGATCCGTGATCGCGGGGGACTCTAGAACAAATTGTCAAACCGGTGCAACGCATGTGCAAAGTACTGGCCGGAAACGAACAGTGCCGCGACGAACCATTCACAAGAGCCTCAACTGTCCGCCGTTTTCCGGGCGTCACGCCGACGCGAACGGCCGATGACCTGGCGAAGCCTGTCGGCCCGGGCCCGCACAGCCTTCGCGCCCGAACCGCGAACGGCGAGCACCGCGAGCACCCCGACGAATCCGATCGGCACGCCCGCCTCCGGGACGAACATGCCGACGGCCGCTCCGATGACCAGGATCACATCGGCGATCACGACCGTCACCCCGCGCCGCCCCGGATGTTCCTTCACCATCCACGCACCCAGCAGCGCCATTCCGGCCAGCGCCCAGTACCCGAACGCGGCCGTCCCCGTGACGGCCGCGCTCGTACTCATCCGCGCCGCGTCACCCACCGCCGAGAAGTAGCCGGTGAAGGCGGTGGCGAGGATCGTCGAGGTGAGGGCGAGGAGGAGTTGGGTGCGGCGGCGGAGCAGCCAGACGGCTCCGCCGAGCAGCAGCACGACGCCGACCATCACGAAGGACGAGCCGCTCTGCGAGGCGATCATGAAGAAGGTGTAGGCGGCGGCCAGACCGAACACGATGCGAGGGAGCATGCGGACGGCCCAGGGGTCGTTCTTGTCCTGGCGGAGGAGGCGGCCGAGACGGGACGGTGACGGCGAACCGCGACCGTCGGTGCGGCTGGTGCGGCTGGTGCGGGTGCCCGGGGTGCGGCTCATGGACCGGTCACGCTCCCATGGCGGTGTCTTGCGCCTGCTCGGGGGCGGGCGGGACTTGTGTGGGAGCGGGGGTGGCGGGGGCCGGGGCGGGCTTCAGGGTGACTCCGGGCATGAAGTGCGCGCCGGCGATGGCCTGCGCAGAGGCCTCGGGTGGCTGGATCGACTGGGGGCCCGTCCTGGCATTCACTTCGACGCCGGGAAGGAAGGCGCCGTGGGTGCTGACCACGGGGGTGGTCTGCGCGCTCGCTTCGTACGCCCATGCCAGGTCAGTGGAACTGGGCAGGACCACCTCGTGGTCCGGGCGCAGGACCTTGACCTCCTCGACGTACTTTTGGACGTCGGCCGTACGGGCGGGGCCGTCCATGGCTGCCACACGCGCGCAGACCTCGAGGACGGCGGCGCGCTGGGCCTCAGCGGTGGGCAGCGACTTCAGGTGCTCCAGGTCGAGGTGACCCGCCTTGGTCGAGGGGGTGTACTTGGGGTCGGTCTCGTCGTAGCCGAAGGTGTGGACCTGTGCGCGTACGGCCTGGGAGGCCAGTAGCTCCTGCGTTTCGGGGGCGAGGTCCGCGTACTTGTCCATCGGCGGCGGATACATGAAGTTGATGATGTCGAGCTTGCCGTCCTGGCGGAGCTGTGGGGCTTCCGTCTGGTAGGCGACGGTTCCCGGGTTGAGCTCGGCCATGAAGAAGAGGGCTTCGTTCTCGGTTTTCGCCGCGTAATTCCTGGAGAGTGTGCCCCAGGCGTCGTAGGCCAGGTTGAGGCCTTCGTCCCTCTCCAGGTTCAGTGCCCTTCGGACCTCGCGATCCCACAGGTGGAATTCGCCCAGTGCCTTTCCACCGGGTGTGCCTTCCAGGTACCGCAAAGTGTCTTCGGCGATCGAGTTCTGCGCCTCGGTGAAGGCAGCCGCCACATTCATGCTGTAGAGCTCCTGCCCGGCGGGCCCGTCGACCCCGAGATTGTCCATCAGCTGGTAGGACCAGAAGGACGACCGGGTTTCGGGGGTGGGCAGGTCCACGTCCTGCGCGGTGACGAACTCGCGCAGCCGCTCGCGGAGCCGCTCCTTGTACTCGTCGTCCGGCAAATGGTCGATGCCCTCACGCAGCTTCTTCGTGGCCTTCCTGGCCTCGGCCGCGGTCAGCTCTTTGTCGTTCTGCTGGCGTTTGTGGGCGTCGTCGACGACGTGTTCCGAAATGTGGACCCGGATCACACGACCTCCGGCGGATAGCAGTTGACTTCGATCAGGGTCCTGCGGAGCCCTCGCGGTGACGGAGCGGGTCCCAGATCGACGGTGAGTACGGTGACGCGGCCCTCCGGGCTGTTCTCTCGCCACAGGGCCATTCGGTAGGGGTCCATGTCCTCCATGCGGATGTCGCGAGGCATGAGCCAGTGCCGGTCGTGCGGCGGTTCCGGAAAGGCAGGGTCGTCCCAGGCGCCCGCGAAGACGGGTTCACCCAATACAGGGCGTGCGGCCGCCATGTACGCGGCCCACGTCTCGGCTGCCTGCGTGAGGACCTCGTCGTTCTCGGACACGTTGTCGGCCGACAGTTTCCAACTGGTCCAGCCGAGCTGCCTGATCGGCGCCCAGCCGGCCTCGCGGACAGGGGTGAGCTCGATGCTCTGGCCCGCTGCACTGCGCACCGTCAGCACCCGCTCCGCCGACGTCGGCTTCCAGCCGAACAGTGCGCACCAGTCGTCCAGCGCCTGGCCGGGGTTGGGTGGACCCGCCCACACCGCGGGCCAGTCCACGTGCTCCAGACCCCTGAGTTCCTGAGCCAGTTGCTCAGGGCTGCGGTCGATCCTGAGGGTCGTCATCGTCTGTCACCTTCCTCGCGTTCCGGACGGCTCCGGTTCACCCGTGCCGTGCCTGCCGCTCCGCCTCCGTATGGGCGGGGTCGTGGCAGGCGAGCACGATCCTCGCATTGGCCGGTACCGGACCGCCCCGGGTGGCCGCGCCGAGCGTCATCCGCAGTTCGACGACAGGTGCGTGCGGCGGAACGAAGCGCCATACCGCCACCCGGTGGGGATCGCGGTGCTCCGTGCGCCAGCGCTTGTCCGGCCATGGATGAGGACCGGGCAGTTCCGGGAAGTCCGGGCTGTCCCACGTGCTCTGGTGGGTCGGGTTTCCCAGACAGCCGCGCAGGGCATTGAAGTGGGCCTGCCAGCGGATCTCCGAGAGGTCCGTTACGCGGTCGTTCTCGGACAGGTCCCGGGCCCGCGCCGCCCACACCGTGTACTCGGCTCGGACCACCGGGAGGGCAGGGCCGAGGGAGACGAGCTGCAGACGGCCGCCCATCGAGGTGTGGACCCGCAGGCCGGACTGGAACCACAGCGGCTGCCAACCGAAGCCCGCGCACCACTGGGCGCGCTTGTCGGCGTCCTGCGGGACCCCCGCCCACACCGTGGGCCAGTCCACGCCGGTGAGCCGCTGCATCTCCCCGACCAGTTGGTCGGGGGTGCGGTCGGCGGTCAGGGCGGGCATGGGGCGGCTCCTCGGAGTGGGGCGGTGTGCAGGGCGGCGGACTAGACGCGACCGCTCGGGCCACGGGGGTCCCGTGGGGTCGGCGGCGGAGCGGGTGGAGCCGGATCCGCCGGAGCAGGCCGACGGGGCGACGGCTGCGGCTCCGGGCGCGGTGCGGGGGCCGTGGGCGCGGGGCTCGGCGTGGGTGTGGGCGATGGCTGCGGGGTCCGCGTGCCGCTCGAACCGCTGACGCGTCCGCTGCGCCTGGGGCTGGCGGGGTCCTGCCCTTCCGGCTCCAGCTCCGGTTCCGGCTGGGGCGGCGGTGTGTTGCCGTTGTTCCCCACGCGGGCTGCCCTGTCCGCTCGGGCCTCGCCCGCATCCTTCTTCGCCCAGTAGGCGGACTGGTTCTGCTCGCGCTTGGACTGGCCGAGCCAACCCTTTTCCTGCATCTTGCCCCGGTACTTGCCCTTGAAGAGGCGTTGATCCACCGCCCAGGCCGTACCCCGTGCGGCGCTGCCGCCCGCACGGGCGGTGGTACCCGCGACACGGCCGGTGGTACGGGCCGTGGAGGCGGCGAGGCCGGGGGCCATGGCGGTTGCCTTGTTCGCCGCGTCCGCGACACCGAGGGCGTCCTCTGCCCCCGCGACCTGCGGCGAGAACTTCCCGGACAGCAGGTTCTTCAGCAGCATGACGACGGAGATCGTGACCAGCAGCAGCATCAGCAGCTGCATGCCCAGCGGGACCGCCAGCGGCAGGATCAGCTGGTAGAAGAGCAGCAGGACGGTCAGGATCACGCCGAATCCGGCGCGCAGGACGAAGCTGTGGACGAAGGTCTGCCACCAGCCCCTGAGCAGCTTCTGCTGGGTCGGGTGGATCGAGATGATCGCGATCAGCGGCAACAGGATGATCATGATGAGCGTGACCGAGTGCCACAGCAGCGTGAGGGCGCTGAGCACGACCACCATGATGCCGACGATGAGCGAGGCGATGAGTGCGTAGATCCCCATGGTGATGCGGTTAGCGGGCTTGTGGCCGCTCCACTGCTCGTACACGCGCGACTTCTCGTTCTTGGCGATGTAGTTGCGCAGTTGCCCGTACTGGTTCTCCTTGTGCTTGATGACACCGCCGTCCACCTTCGACCAGTCCTTGTAGTAGTCGAAGTTGGTCACCGACTGGACATTGACCTGCTTGGCTCGCAGATCGGTGCACCGCGCCTTCTCTCCGAAATCACACGTTTCGGAGCCCTTGTATTCCATGCGCTTCTTGCCCGGGTCGCCGAACTGGCCGATGGCCCATGGGCGGAACGCCAGGGTGTCGTACATGGCGCAGCTGGATATCCGCATGCCGCGCTGCGGCGCGTTGGCGGCCAGGTCGCATGGCGGATCGATGTCGTCCACCGCGCCGCCCAGTACCGCCTCGGTCAACGCGGCGTTCCCTTGGGCGATTCCGGAGTCGGCGGTCTCGACCACGCGCGTGTAGTTGTTGTCGACCAGGAAGGCCGATACGGCGATCACGACAAACGCGGCCCATCCCACACCGGACCAGACCTCACGCATGTCCCCCTTGCGCCACTTGCCGAACACCCAGATCCCGGTGAGCATGATCATGGTGGGTACGGCCAGCTTGAACACGTTGTCGTTCAGACGGTCGACGACACTGTTGTCGCCCTCGACGGTGCCCTCGTACAGCGCGGCGAGAGGACTGGGGTTGGAGGAGATCTCCTTGATGCTGATGGAGGCGCGAGTGATGAACTTGCTGATGTCGAAAACCATCTGGGCGATGGAGTTGTAGATCTCGTTCTGGACGCTGCAGTCGTCGTTGTCGGCCTTTTCCCCGGTGTCGCCCCGGCTTGCCTGGTCCCGGCTCTGCTGGGTCGAGGACCAGTTGAGACCCCGCATGGCGCCGAGTTCGTAGACGGTGTAGTCGCCGGGATCGCCTGGCAGGCGTACGGCACCGGAGACGAGCTCACGTTTGCCGCTCCACTGCTGCACCGAGGGGAAGATGTTCTCCGCGGCGCCCGGCATGTCGGCCATTTGGTTGATGCTGTCGGACGTCCAGTCACAGGTGTCGAAGAGGGCTTTCGCCGACTGCGGGGTGGAGAACGAGAGCGCGATCACTCCGAGCACCACGAACAGCGTGGCGCGTGCCGCGACACCGGCATTGATCAGCGTCTTGAGGAGGGAGCGCCTCGGCCGGCTCCGTGCCGGGCGGTCGGCGCGGGGCCGGCTGAGGGTCAGCATGAGAAGTCCTTCGGGGCCGATCAGGAGGGGAAGTGGTCGGTCAGGAGACACCCGTCGACCAGTGCGGGCTCCTGCTTGTAACCGCTGGGGATCTCGAATTCCGGATCGCACGACAGGTACACGAGGCCGGAGGTCTTGAGGTCCTGGGTCGTTTGGCCATCGTCCGGGTCCACCGCGAAGTCCTTGCCGACCAGAATGCCGCTGTAGCCCTTTTCCTTCATGGTGGTTTGGAACTGCTTCATGTCCGATGTCAGGACCAGCGTGACGATGTCGTCGTACTTGTCCTTGCAGACAGCGCGTTCCTTGATGGCCCATGCAGGATTTTTGAGCATGTCCGAGTCACCCCAAGCGGGCTCCCTTTCCGCCAGGGAGGAATTGTCGTAGTCCCTGCCTGTCATCAGGTCCAGACAACCGACGGACTGGTTGAGGAAGTACTCGATCGACGCCATGTCCGAAGCCGAAGGCAGACCCCCGCTCGTCTCCTCGGCGTCCGCCTCCCCGCCCGGCTTGCCCGCCTCGGCGCTCGCCTTCTCGGAGGACTTGCCCTTGTCGTCGTCGCTGCCGCATGCCGCAACCGACGTCGACATCAGGAGGAGGGCGCCGACGGTGAGTGCTCGTTTGATTCGCATGGTCCTTCTTCGCCTAATGGACATCGGAGTGGGGGGATCAGCAAGCTCGGGCAGGGGGGAGGTCACACGGCGGCCTTCTCCGGGGTGGTCGCCCGTACCGGGTCCTCCTCCATCTCCTGCAAAAACGTCCAGTCCCACACGCTCAGCGGCGGGTTGATGCCCTGCCGGGCCGGGCGGGTCGTGCCGTTGGTGTCCGTCGCGGCGAGGATCTCCTTGAAGACCAGGTCGACGGCGACCGTGCCGACGCGCTTGTCGGCGTCGCGCTGGAGGCAGACACCGGTGCGGAGTTCCTGGAGGGCGGCGATGACCTTCGGGTCGTCCTCGGGGCGGCCGAGGAGTGGGGCCACCAGGGACGCCTCCTGCGCGGACTTCTGCTTGAAGGCGAAGACCGTGTGGATCTGGTTGGCGCCACCGCTGCGGGCCTCGGAGTCCTCGATCTGGACGAGGTCGATGGCCTGCTGGGTGATCAGGACGGTGACCGCCAGGTACGAGCGGCCCTGCTTCAGGGCGCGGCGCATCAGGTCGCGGCCCGACTCCGTGGCCGTGACGACGTACGCCTCGTCCACGAACAGCGCCTTGGGGCGCAGGCCGATCTCGCCCGTCACCGGGTTCTTCTCGTAGCCGACGTCGAGCATCTGGCTGCCCAGTTCCACGACCGCCATCAGGGCCGTCGCCGCGAGGCGTTCCGCCGGGTTCCAGCTGCGCGGGTCGGAGGCGGCGGGGGACTGGAAGCCGCGGAGGGTGATGACCGTACGGCGCTTGCGCATGCTGGACAGCGACTGCGGGCGCTCGGCGAAGGCGAGGCGGGCGTAGGGGAGCGTGCGCAGCTCGGTGAGGAGCATCTGCGCGAGCTTCAGGTCCTTCGCCGCCTCCCGGTCGTTCGTCGCGATGGCGTGGTCGTACGCCGTCACGACCTCGTCGACCACCTGCCACAGCGTCGGGCGCGGCACCTGCGCGTCGGCGTCGCGGGCGGTCAGGCCCTGGTCGACCGCCTGGCGGATCGCGGAGTTGTAGCGGCCGATGACCGTGGCCATCCCCTCGATGACGGGGAGGCGTACGCGCTGGTAGTCCTCGTCGCCGAGGAAGCCGCGCAGCATCGACTCGGCCAGCAGACGGCCGGCCGGGACGTCCCGGGCGATGACCCAGGGGTCCAGGACGCCCGCCTGGCCCTTGAGGAGGTCGACGACCTCCGTCTCCGCCCAGAACTCCGGGTTCACCGGCTGGAACTTGCTCTGCGGAGTGCCCAGGAGGCCCGTTTCCGCGTCGCCGGCGAACTCCGGGTCGTTCACCTGGGAGCCGAAGCCCAGGTAGTAGCAGAGCTGGGCGAAGTCGGTCTTGGGGTCGATGACCAGGCAGCGGACGCCCGACTCCGACTCCTCGTAGAACTTTTGGAGGGCGAGGGAGGACTTGCCGCCGCCGGACGCGCCGACGATGGCGAGGCCACCGCCGTCATTGCGCGCCGGACCGACGTGCAGCGAGTAGTGGACCGGCATCTTGCCGGCCCAGCCGACCAGGTTGCCGACCCAGCCGAGGCGCTTGCCGGAGCGATGTTCCGGGTTGTCGCCCAACTCGGTTCCGGCGGTGGGGAGTCCGGCGCCGAGCTGCTCGACCTCCTGGAGGCGGATGTACGGCGCGATCGGCAGCTTCGGCGCGTCGCCGGGGAGTTGGGACTGGAGCAGACGCCACTGCTGACGGGTCGGGCGGAGCAGCGTGACCTTCAGGTCCTGCTTGAACTGCATTTCCAGGACGCGGCGGCGGCGTTCCAGCTCCTTGAGGTCCGGAGCCGAGATCGTGAAGCGGATCTGCGCCTCCATCCCCGGCATCTTGTGCTCGTCGATGTCGTCGACGAGCTCCTGGGCGCGGGTGACCTGGTGGGCCAGCTTGGTGTCCGGGCTGCGGCCGGAGTTGGCCATGTCGTTCATCTCGTCGACGAGGTTGCCGCGGATCTTGTCGGCGCGGTCCTTGAACTTCAGATACGGGATGAGCGTGAAGCGCATGTCGATCTCGACGGGGAAGTCCACGTGCTGGGCCGCGTAACGCGCCCACGCCGTCGACTGGCGGAAGCGTGTCTCCGCGGGCCAGTTGGCGGCGACGAGAGTGGTGGTGTAGCTGGTCTGCTGTTCGCCGGTGACCTCGTCGTACTGGTTGAGGACGATGTGCGTCTTGCGGTTCTCGCCGGAGAAGTCGACGACCAGGTCGAAGGCGTTGGGGCCCCACGCGCGCGAGCCGAGCACCGGCTCGGGCGGGACGGGCAGGTCGCCGTGGAGGGGCTTGCGGATCAGCCAGACGAGTTCCTCGCGGGTGAGGGGGGTGCCCTTGAGGTTCTCCAGGCTCTCGTGGACCTCGGACGCCACCTGCGTCCACTCCGCGACCACGGACGGGGACAGGTACTCGTCCGCGACACCGGTCGCGGTGGCGGTGACCTGGTCGGCGACGCCGCTCACGCCCTTGAGCAGCCCGGCGTCGTCGTGCGGCTCGTCGTCCTGGGACAGCACGCCCGTGCCGCCGCCCGTGCGCTTCACCGAACCCAGCTTCACCAGCAGGATGTTGCGCTCCCGCTTGGCGCCGATGCGCTCCTGGTACTCGGCCTTGCGCAGGTTGTACGCCTTGTAGTTGTCGGTCGGGTCCCAGGCGACCGCGTTGAGGTCCTCCGCCCAGGTGAGCGCCGTGATCGGCTGGTACACCTTGCGGTAGTGGCACTCGACGTTGCGGTCACCGCGGGCGAGGTTGAGCAGACCGCGGGGCGGACCCTCGGCCATCGCCTGCAGTTCGCCGGCGTTCAGGTACTCGTCGATGGCGGTGGGCAGGACCATGCCCGTCCACACCGAGTCGCCGTGGACGAAGATCATGTCGTCGGCGTAGCGGTAGGGGAGGCGGAGGTCCTCGCGGCGGGCGGAGGCCGAGGAGCCGGACGACTTGGAGCGGGAGGAAGACGAGCGACTGCCGCCGCCCTGGCCCTGCTTCTTGCCCGACGAGGCGGCCATGATCATGGCGACCACGAAGAAGGCGGCCGCCCCGCCCAGAAGGATCATCATGAACATGGTGGATTCACCCTGCGGTAATCGAGGTCGGTTTGCGGTGGGTCGGGGGCTGACCGGAGTGGTCAGCGGTGGTGCGGCGGCGGTGGAGTCGGGTAGGACGGTGCGGGCTCAGCGGTGCGCGGAGAACGCCGTGCCGCGTTCGGCCGCCGCCTGGCGTGCGGCGTCGTAACGCGCCTGCCAGCGTGGTGAACCGGGGGTCCAGAGGATGACCTGCCAGTGCAGTTCCTCCGGTTCCTGGTCGGCGGAGAGTCCCTGCAGCCGCTTGGGCTGGAACCACCAGTCGGTCCACACCACCAATTGCTGGCTCAGCGTGAGCGCCGAGGGCAGTGGTCGGCCCCAGACGAAGTAGACGGCGAACGGCGGCCCGAAGTAGAGGATCGACGTCCACATCGACATGCCGAGGAACGGCAGGAACGCGGACAGCGTGAACAGCGTGATGAGCCAGACCAGACCGAAGCCGAAGGCCGCGCCCAGCGCGGGCAGCAGCAGTCCGGGCAGCGGGATGTTGCCCCAGTTCCAGATCCGCTTGGGGCGGTTGACCAGATCGGTGTGGTCGTACGCGACCAGCGGCTCCGGTGCCTCTTGGGCCATCGCGGCTGACTCCCCTCGTTCCTAAAACGTCTGATGGGCGTCGTCAGTCGTCAGTTGCCCTGGCCGCCCTCGCCGCCGCCGATCTGGCTGCCGAGGTCGATGAGCAAACCGGCGAGGCCGCTGGCACCGCCGATGATCAGGGCGGCGAGCGCGATCATGCCGAAGCCCTGGAAGGCCTCGCGCATTCCGTCGCCGCGCTTCATGGACAGCAGCATGCGGATGCCGAGGACGAGGAGGGCGATGACGGCGACCATCGTGCCGACGTTGGTGAGGATGTCCTGGATCTCTCCGAACATCGAATCCAGGGTGGCTGCCAGGTACACGGGGTGGTTCCTCTCGATCAGGGAGTGAAAGGCGTTGTGAAGTGGGAAGGCGTGGTCCCGCTCAGGACTTGTCGGACTGCTTGTCCTTCGCGGGCTGGGGGGACTTGGAGGCGGACGGGGACGGCGGGACGGCGTCGCCATCGTCGGGTTCGGTGTCCTCGTCGGACGCGGCGTCCTCGTCCTCGCCGGGCGCGGCGGTCTCCTCGTCGGTGTCGGCCCGGCCGCCCTCCGCGTCCAGCACACCGCCGCGGACGTCCTTGATGAACCAGCCCTGCGCCGTGCTCACCACGGTCATCCGGTACGAGCGGTTCACGGCCCCGCCCGCCGGGTCGGTCCACGCGACCACCACCCGGAGCTGCACGGCCTGCCCGTTGGCGTAGGCGTACGGGTCGGTGCCCTGGACGTTCGACGGCACCAGTGCGTCGACCTCGCTGACGGTGGGGTCGCTCAGCTCGCCGGACAGACCGGTCGTCGCGGCCTGCGTGGCGTCGGACGTGGTGAAACGGGCCATCGCCGTGGTGTCGGACGCGCCCCACGCCTCGAAGTAGCCCGGCAGCACCTGCTCCCGCAACTGGTCGGACAAGGTGTCGTCGACGACCTCGGCGTCCTGGTCGACCGACGGCACGTCCGCGCGGGGCGGCAGCGGCATCTGGCCGACGTCGCCCGCGACGCGCATGCCCTCGCCGGTCGCGAGGTCCTTCACATAGACGGGCACGGTGAGGGTGGTCAGCTTGTCGCCCTCGCTGCGGACCTGGACTCCCAGGTAGCGGCCGTGGTCGCCGTACTCGGACAGCGTCTCGGCGGTGCCGTCCCAGGTGGCGGAGACGGCCTTGTTCGTTCCCTTGCCGTCCCAGCCGCACTCGCCGTCGACGCCGGCGGAGGTGTAACGGGCGAGGTCGTCGCGGCGTGTGGACGCGGTCTCCGGGGAGTACGTCATGCACAGCATCGCGTACTGCTCCGCGAACGTCGCCGCCTGCCGGGTCGGGAACTCGGTGAGGCGGTACTTGGCGGCGTCGGCGGGGTCGAGCCCGGCGGTCGCGGGGGTCGACGACTTGCCGATCACCAGTCCCATCACACCGCACGAGCCCAGCGCGAACACACAGGTGGTGATCAGCAGGGTGGCTCGGAGGGCGACATGGGTACCGCGGCCACCGGCGGGGACGCGGCCGCCGGGCTTGGGGACGCCGAAGTCGCGGGCGGGGGCGGGCCTGGCGGCGGCCTTCGCGGGAGCCCCGCCCGAAGTGGAGGCCCCGGCCGAGGGGGCAGGGCCGGCCGTGGCGACGGGCTGGGCCCCGGGCGTGGGAGCGGCACCACCGGCGGCAGGCGCCTGAGGCGTGGCCGTGGTGGGGGACGATGTCGCGGTCAGGGCAGCCGAAGCCGCGGCGGGGGCCGACGCCGAGCCGCCCTTCTTGCGCTGCTCCTTCGCCGCCTTCTTCTGCTCGTACGCGGCCTTGCGGGCCGCCCGCTCCCGCTCGCGCTTCTCCTTCTTCGACTCGCTCGCGGGGCGCGTCTCGCGCGGCGGGAGCGCCGGTACGGCGGCGTGGCCGGCCTGGGGCGTGTTGCGCACCCAGGCGGCGGCGACCTGGGCGCGGGCCGCGTCGGAGGGGAGTTGCTGCGGCTGGGGGTGCTGTGGCTGGGGGTGGGAGGCCTGCGGGGCCGGCGGCTGGCCCTGGTGCGGGGCAGCGGGGTGCTGCCCTTGGCCCTGCGCCTGCCACGCCTGCTGCTGCGGCTGTTGGGGCTGTTGGGGAGGACCGAAGGACCCGGGCTGCCCGGAAGGCTGGCCTCCGCCGACCGCGCCAGCAGGGCTGTTGTGGTCTGTCATCGAGTCGGTTACTCCAGCGAGTCGGTTCCCCGTCCGCCTGGGCGGGTCACGACCGCACCGCACGACGGGCCCTGGCCCAGCCAGGTGCGCAGGCAGTGTGACAAAGACCTGTCACGGGACCGCTGTCACTTTCCTCGTCGGGAGACCGGGGATTCCCGTCGGGTCCGAGTTCGGGAAACCGGCCGGGAAAAGTGTCAGGAACACGACGGGAAAGTGGGCTAGCTGTCCTGACCCGCCTTGGGCCCACAATGCGCGGGGCGCGTCGGCCGTACGCACGACGCCCCGGATACCCCCTGCACCCGACGGACCCGGCGAAGGACGAGAGTTGACCGACCAGAACGGGCACCCGCAGCAGCAGTCGCAGCCCGACCCGCGCACCTGGGACGTTCCCCAGCAGGCCACACCGGTCCAGCAGACGCCGACGGCCGAGCAGGCGCCTGTCCCGGCTCCCGCCGCAGTCCCGGTTCCCGCCGCAGTCCCGGCTCCCCAGGCGCCTCGGGCACCGCAGGCCCCCCAGGTCTTCCAGGCCGACCAGGCCTGGGTCGACGGCTACGAGCCCGGCAATCCCTGGCAGGCGCGGCTGTGCATGGAGACGCCGTACGGGACGTTCACCTATCCGCTCACCCCGCACACGATCCCCGAACTCCTGGAGCAGATGGTCCTGGTGGCCCAGGAGCAGCAGGGGCTGCCGGTCGGTTTCGACGCCGACCCCGAGACCGGGGCGCTTCCCGAGGACGGCGAGGACGCCGACGAGGACCAGCAGAGTCAGGCCCCCGGCCTCCACGGCGGCCGTGCCGCCCGGCTGACCGGCTGGGCCCTCGTCCACGACCTGTGGGAACGCGAGGACCCGACGGCGCGGATCGTGATGGGCGCGGTGGTGGTCGTGCTGCTGCTCCTCGGCATCGTCCTGACCTGACAGTTCGCCGCCCCAGGTCCCCGAACAGCAGCCCGCAGGAGTGGAGCGATGAGCGGTACCGCAGGGTCTTCCGAGCAGCCGGAGTTCTACTTCGCGGACGTCTACGTCTTCGTCTCCGATTACCTCGCCCAGATGGTCCGCCGCCGGGTCAACGGTTCGTCGGCGACCTGGTGCCCCCGGTGGTGGGAACACCCCGAGGCCGGCGCCCGGCTCTCCGCGCTGTGGCTGGCCTGGGAACACCTGCGCCAGGACCCGGCGCTAGGCATGTCGACGTGGTGGCTGCACCATGCCGACCCGCATCTACGGGTGCTGATGGACGCCGACTCGGGCCCGTTCGCGGCATGTTCGCCCAAGGACGGGCACACGGCGTACCCGTTCGATCCGCTGCCGGTGGATCCGCGGCCGGAGTGATGGCCGTGGACACGTACGACACGTAGGGCACGTACGAGAGGACGGCGCGGTGAACTGCTCGAAGCATGTGGCCAAGAAGGAAGCCGCGGAGCGCCCCGCTATCTCGCTTACGGCACCGCGGTGAAGTGGGCACGGCCCGCCGAGGAGGAGTGACGCCGGGCATCCGCCGAGGCGGGCGCACCCGTTGGGTCCACCGCCCGGATTTCCCGAGCTTTCCCGATACCGCCCCGCGCTTTTCCCGCCGGGAATTCCTCCGACCCCCCGCACCACACCTCCCCCTACCGTGTCCCGGTCACCCGTCGACCGCCGTACCGGCTCAGCACAAGGGAGGCGCGGGAGCGTGGAGTTGCCTGAGGAGAACAAGCGCACGGGGCTGTTGGCCCTGGGAGTGCTCGGCGTTCTCCTGATCGCCGTCCTGACTGTGTTCACCGTCTTCGACGGAGACGACGGAAGCGACGAGAACGGCGGTTCGGAGGCCCCCACCGCCACCGCGGGCCAGGGCGGCGGGACGGGATCGGGCGGACAGGACACCTCCGACTCCGACGAGGACGCGGCCGACGGGGGCGGAAGCGCGGCGACCGTCCCGATCGTCTCGGTCGCCGAAGCCACCGAGGCCCACGAGATCATGACGCGGTACATGGCCGGCATCAACACCTACGATCACACGGCCAAGTCGGCGGCCTGGCAGTCCCCGCTCCTCGAACTCACCCTGAACGACGCGCGGATGAAGGAGCTGACCGCGCTGCCCACCGGCAAGGCGTGGGCCACCTGCCAGGCCGGACAGTGCACGTCCAAGGGCACCGCCGTCGTGGAGCGCGACGCGGTGATCTCGGACGACCTGGTGCGCGACAGCGGCCGTTCCATCTCCAGCCTGGTCGAGGTGAAGGCCACGCGCACCGAGGGCGGTGAGACCACCACCGAGTCGAACCAGTGGCTGGTGAGCGTCCAGGAGGTCAACGGCAAGTGGGTCGTCTCGGGATTCGACATCTTCGGGCTCGGTGACGTGGGCGCCTCCGACGACTCGGGGGCGTGACGCGCGATGGTTGCTCCGGCGGTACTGGCCGCCGCCGCCAAGGCGGCGAAGGTCGCCAAGGCGGCCAAGGCGGTGGCCCAGGCCAAGAACGGCTCGGGCGGCGGCAGCAAGAAGAACGGCAACAAGAAGTGGCTGTGGATAGCCGCCGGTGTCGGTTTCCTGCCCCTGGCCGGGATCGGCACGCTCGTCCTGGTCCTGCTGGGGTCGCTCCTCGGCGGGATGGGTGCGGGAGCCGCCGCGGCGGCCTGTGACGACTACGCCGACAACGCCGAGGCCGGCAACACCGACGACGCGGCGGCCACCAACCCGGTCATGCCGGCGGGCAAGGTGTACCTGCCGAGCACGACCGCGCGCAACGAGATCCCGCCGAAGATGATCCTCGCCTCGATGCGCGCCGCCGCCCGCTACGACGGCCTCGACTGGACGATGATCGCCGGGCAGATGTACCAGGAGACCAAGTACGGCCAGGACCCGTCGGCCGCGCCCGGCGGCGCCAACTTCCTCGGCTACATGGGCATCCTGCAGTTCGGGAAGCCGGCCTGGACGGACTACGGCGACGACGGCAACGGCGACGGCAAGAAGGACCTGTACAACATCGACGACGCGGCCTACGCCGCGGCCAACTTCCTGCACGCCAAGAAGGCGGAGACCCAGCCCTTCAAGGCCCTGCAGATCTACTCCGGTTCGTCCTCCTCCAACAGCATTTACCCGCGCGTCGTCCTCACCCAGTCCGCCCGCTACCGAGGGGTGCTCACCGGCGACAAGGACCTCATCAAGCGCTGGTACGCCCACCTCGCGGAGACGATCGAGAAGAACCCCGGCTTCCCCACCCTGGGCAAGCAGTCGGACATCCCGGAGCCGGTCGGCAACGGCGCCCAGCCCAGCCGGGCCCTCAGCATCGCCGCGACCCCGGCCCGCTCCTGGTCGACACCGCCGCTGGACGACGCGGGCGACGACACCACCACCGCGATGTCGCTGGCCGCGTACTCCACCGACACGACGACCCTCGCCCTCCCCGTCGCCAAGCCCATCCCCGGGGGCAAGGACTGGCAGTGGCCCATGAAGCAGGGCACGTACCAAATGGGTACGCCGTACCACAAGCAGGGCAACATGTGGAGCCTCGGCTACCACACCGGCCTCGACCTGGTGGCCTCCAGCGGCACCCCGATCTACGCCCCGGCCGACGGCAAGGTCGTGACCGCGGGCCCCGGCGGGTCGTACGGGAACATGACGAAGCTCCAGCACGCGGGCGGCGTCATCACGCTCTTCGCCCACCAGACCTCGATCAAGGTGTCCGCCGGTCAGTCCGTCAAGCGCGGTGACCAGATCGGCACGGTCGGCGCGACCGGCAACGTCACCGGCCCCCACCTGCACTGGGAGGTCCTCGTCCCGGGCGTCGACAACCCGTTCGTCGGCGGCCAGGACCAGGGCCCCGGCATGGTCGACCCCGCGGCGTGGATGGCGGGCCGCGTCACCGCCAACCCCGACTACGGCACCGTCCCCGGCGACAGCGGCAGCGAGGGCCGGAACGCGCAGTACGAGGAGTGCGCCGAGGACAACGGCGGCGCCGCCGTCGCCCCCGACGGCGCCGGCGCCTCCGGTGTCCTCCCCGACTCCGACGACCCGGTGATCCGGGCGGTCCTCGGCTGGGCGCAGCGCGGCATCGGCGTCCCCTACGTGTACGGCGCGCCGCGTCTGCAGGGCCGGAACCCGACCAGCTTCGACTGCTCCAGCCTCACGCAGTGGGCGTACTACATGGCCAGCGACGGAAAGATCAACATCGGTGCCACGACCCGTGATCAGGAACCCCGGCTCCGCAAGTACGAGGTGTCGCTGTCCGAGGCGCAGCCCGGTGACCTGATCTTTTTCCGGCCCGAGGGCGGCGGCTTCTCCGGGCACGTGGGCATCGTCTGGGACCCGAAGACCAAGAAGATCATCCACGCCCCGCGTCCCGGCAAGTCCGTCTCCTTCAGTACCTGGGACGTCCAGGACGAGATCACCGGCGTCTACCGCGTGCCGATCCCGGCCGGCACGAACGTGGTCGAGGGGGACGGCAAGACCGACACGGAACATGCATGAGGCGCACCCCGTACTCATCGCCGCACAGGCATCAAGCACCCCACGGAGCAAGCACGTTGACGAAGACCCGTACGTTCCTGGTCGCCGGGACGATCCTGTCTCTCGGGCTCGTCACCGCCTGTGGCGGAGACGGCGATCCCGAGAGCACGGACGCGACCGGCGAGGCGAAGCCCAAGGCATCCTCCACCACGAAGCGGACGGGCCCCGCCTACGAGGGTGCCGAGTTGCCCGGCCTGTCCGCGGAACCGGTGTGGAGGCTGAAGGGCGCCGGCCCCATGGGCTGCGCCGACGACCCGGCCAAGGCCGCCGCGACAGAGGTCGTCAACTTCGACGCGCAGACCTGTGTGCTGGGTGACGCCGTGGTCCTGACCGAGGACCTGACGGAGTCCTCCCAGAGCGGGGAGGAGACGGAGAGCCGCTTCCGGGCCCGTCTCCACGACCCTGCGACCGGCGAGGTCCGCCGGACCATCGACGTCACGGTCCCGGCCGAGTGGCGGGGCGAGCGTGAGCGCACCCTGGATCAGTTCATGCAGGTCTCCGAGTGGAAGGACGGCTCCCCGGCGCTCCTGGTCGTCTCCGGTGACGTGGTCGAGGCCGACGGTCTGAAGAAGGCCTCGATCACCACGACGTACACCATGTACGCGCCGTCCGGGAAGGAGCTGGGCAGCTCCACCCTCAGCGGTGAGGACGGCTCCGGACTGACCGTCGAGGCGGGCCATCTGCTCACGAAGGAGGAGTACAAGAGCGACACGTACACCCCCATCGGCGGCGGCGCCCCCGTCGAGGTCAGGGACCGGGGCCTCGATCAGGCACCGGTGGGTGCCGGGTTCGGTTACCGCGCCGTCTCGACCTGGTCCGTGGTCGACGGCAGCGGCAGCCGCCTGTCCGTCAGCGATCGCCTCACCGGCAAGGAGCTGTGGAACCTGGAGGACGTCGACCGGCCCGTCGCCCTCGCCGATGTCGAGGACTCCGGTGACCTGGAGGCCCGTCTGCTCCCGCTCACCGACGAGCAGGGCATCCTCGCCTGGGAACAGCCGGGTGACGACGCGGACGACGAGATCCTGACCGTCGTCGATCTCAGGACCGGCCGGCTGATCGCCGAGGGGCCGAAGCAGGACCTCGACGAGAAGTCCCGCGGCCGGGGGAACACCGTCCTTGCCCCGGACGGCGGCACCGTGGTCACCCGGTTCGGTGGCGGTGCGGTCGCCTGGAACACGGAGACGGGCGCCGAACTGTGGCGGCAGGAGACGGACGAACACGCCATCACGCCCCTGGGCCTGACCGCCGGGGGTGTCCTCTATGCCTCCGTCGACACCATGGGGCTCACCGCGCTGGAGCTGAAGACCAAGAAGGTCCTGGCCTCCGACCTCGCCCCGGACCTGATCACCGATCTGACCGCGGACGCCGAAGTCCTCCAGTTCACCACGGACGGCTACGCGGTGCTGGCGGGTCAGGATCTCTTCGTCTTCGCCCCGGAAGCGAAGCAGTAGACGCAGCGGACGTCGTGGCGGACGCAGCCCCGACCCCCCACCCCCAGAAAGGACGGACCCGCGGGTGACCGCAGAACAGCAGAAGAAGCCCCGCGCCGAGGACGACTGGACGATCGAGATCGTCATCGTGGTCGCGATCGTGCTCCTGGGTGTCGTCGGGGCCTGGCTCGCGGCGAAGATCGGCGCGCCGTTCGCGGACGCGCCGGCACCGGCGTCGAACCCGCTGACGTTCGTCGTCGCCATGGTCAAGGGCGACTACAGCTGGCCGGGGTCCGCCGCCAGCGCCGTGGCCGCCGGGGAGGCCGTGCTGCTCGGCATCCTGGGGACCGCCGCGTACCGGGTGGTCCAGCGGTTCAAGAAGAAGCCGAAGGTGGACGGCGCGGCGCAGCACCTCGCGAAGGGTGAGGAACTGGGCAAGCTGACGATGAAGGGCGCGGCGGCCACGGCCGAGCGGCTCGGCGTGAAGGCGCGGACCCCGGGCGTCTTCATCGGACGGTCCGTCAAGGGACGGCAGCCGCTGTTCGGTTCGTACGAGGACATGCACGTCGACATCTGGGGGCCCAGGACCGGCAAGACCACCCGGCGGGCGGTCCCCGCCATCCTCGACGCGCCCGGCGCCGTCCTCGTCACCTCCAACAAGCGCGACATCGTGGACTCCACCCGCGGCCCCCGCACCGCGCGCGGACCCGTGTGGGTCTTCGACCCGCAGCAGGTCGCCGCCGAGACGCCCAGCTGGTGGTGGAACCCGCTGTCGTACGTCACCGACGTGGCCAAGGCCCGCAAGATGGCCGACCACTTCGCCAGCGGGTCGCGAGACGCCAACGCCTCCACGGACGCCTTCTTCGACCCGGCCGGCCAGGACCTGCTCGCCAACCTGCTGCTCGCCGCCGCCTGCGGCAAGATGCCGATCACCCAGCTCTACACCTGGCTGTCCAACCCCAAGGACGACACCCCCGAGCGCATCCTGCGCGGCGCCGGGCACACCATGTCCGCCGACGGCCTCAACGGTGTCCTCACCGCCCCCGACAAGCAGCGCAGCGGCATCTACGGCGTCGCCCAGCAGATGGCGTCCTGCCTGGTCAACCCGGAGGTCAACCGCTGGGTGACGCCGCCGGCCGACCCGAACGCGCCCGAGTTCGACCCGCACGCGTTCGTCCGCACCGGCGGCACCCTGTACTCCCTCTCCCGGGAGGGCCGTGACTCCGCCGGGCCGCTCGTCACCGCGCTCACCGTCGCCGTCGTCGAGGCGGCCGAGGAGTACGCCACCACGCAGCGCGGCGGCCGCCTCGCGCTCCCCCTCGTCGGCGTCCTCGACGAGGCCGCCAACGTCTGCCGCTGGCGCACTCTGCCCGACCTGTACTCCCACTACGGCTCGCGCGGCATCATCCTCATGACCATCCTCCAGTCCTGGGCGCAGGGCATCGAGGTGTGGGGCGAGCGCGGCATGGAGAAGCTGTGGTCGGCCGCGAACATCAGGGTCTACGGCGGCGGTGTCTCCGACACCCGCTTCCTGGGCGATCTCAGCGAGCTGGCCGGTGAGTACGACCAGCGCGAGTACCAGGCGAGCCGGGAGTCGGAGTTCGGCGGCTGGAGCGGCAACCGCACGGTCAGCGAGTCCGTCAGCCGCCAACGCGTCCTCGGCGTCTCCGACCTCGGCGCCATGCCCCCCGGCCGCGCCCTCGTCCTCGCCTCCGGCACCAAGCCGGTCCTCGTCGAGACCATCCCGTGGTGGGAGGGGCCGTACGCCCGCGAGGTCCAGGAGTCGCTGCGGAAGTACGACCCCGGGGCGCGCTGAGCACGACCCCGGCGCGCGCCGAGCGGTCCGGGCCGGGAACGCCGACATGGTGTTCCCGGCCCGGACCGTTTTCGTCCGGC
>NZ_JBHVDX010000058.1:0-45172 GCF_042802555.1 Streptomyces sp. NPDC057474
CCCCTGAACGGCATGGGCAGCGCCCGGGGTTCTCAGGGGCGCGGGGAACTGCGCGACCAGCCCCCGCTTACCCGCACTCGCCAACGCACAGCACCCCCCGAGCTCTCAGACGACAGCCTTCCGCCGGAACAAGAAGGCCGCCACAACCCCCGTCACCAACCCGATCAGATGCCCCTGCCAACTGATGCCCGTCTCGGTCGGGGCGATACCCCCGAGGATCGAGCCACCCCACACCGCCGCGACGAGAACACCCACCGCGACCCCCAGCAGCCGACGCTCGACGAACCCGCTGACGACCAGGAAGCCGAAGAGCCCGAAGACGACACCGGAGGCCCCCGCCGTGTTCGTGTTGTCCGGGGATATCAGCCAGACCCCCAGCCCGTCCGCGACGATGATCAGCGCACACACGGCGGCGAAGCGGCGCAGCCCCCCGAGCGCCGAGAGGAAGCCCAGCACCAGCAGCGGCACGCTGTTCGCCGCGACATGGCCGAAGCCGAAGTGGATGAACGCGGCGGGCACGACATCGACCAGCTCGGGCACCGAACGCGGAATGACGCCGAAGTCGTCCAGCGCGTGACCGCTCGCCACGTCGATCACTTCGAGGATCCACAGCAGCGCCACCCAGCCCACCATCAGCTTGGCCGCGGCCTTCACACGGTCCCCGCGCGACCACTCCCGCTCCGCGTTCAGCGCCCCACGTACTCCACCAGCCATGTCCAACCCCCGACTCAACTCGTCCCCTCCGGGAAACGGCCGTGCCCCCTTGACCGGTTCCCGCCCCGCGGCGCCGGATAGGCTCGGTGTCGTGAACCCAGTCAAGCCAGGAGAGACGCCGCGTACGCCTTGGATCGTAGGGGTGTCCGGCGCATCCGGCACCCCATACGCCGCGGCCGTGCTGCGTGCGCTCCTCGCCGCGGGCGAGAGCGTCGACCTCGTGGTGTCCCGGGCCTCGCGGCTGACCCTGCTGGACGAGACGGGAATCTCCTTCCGGGACGCACACTGGTGCGACGACCTGCGGGAATGGCTGTCCCGCGGGGCCGACGGCAAACCCGGCACGTTCGCCGTGGACATCGAGGGCGACCGTGTACGGCACTGGAGCGCGGGCGATCTGGCCGCCGGACCGTCCTCGGGCTCCTACCCCGTCAAGGGGATGCTGATCGTCCCCGCGTCCACGGCGTGTGTCGCGGGCGTCGCCCTGGGGCTGAGCAAGGACCTGCTGCAAAGGGCGGCGAGCGTGACCCTCAAGGAGGGCCGGCGCCTCGTGGTCGCCGTACGCGAGACCCCGTTGAACGGGCAGACCCTGCGGCACCTGGTGACCCTGGACGAGGCGGGCGCGACCGTACTGCCCGCGTCCCCGGCCTTCTACGCGGGGGCCACGCACATCCAGGACCTGGTGGACTTCGTCGCCGGACGGGCGCTGGACGCGGCGGGCGTCCCGCACACCCTGTACCGGCGCTGGGAGGGCGACCTGGGCGGGGCGCGCGCTTCCCATACGGGCGACTGAGCCGAACGCGCTCACCCCGGCCCCGCACCACTCTCATCCGACTCATCCCACTGATCGCGCATCACCCACAACGCAACTCTTCAGCGGAAGGCAACCGATCGCATGGACGCGGTGGACAGGCAGCTCATCCAGGCCCTGAGGGAGAACGGCCGGGCCTCCTACGCGGAGCTGGGACGCCTCGTCGGCCTGTCGGGACCCAGTGTCACCGACCGCATCAACCGGCTGGAGGCGGCCGGTGTCATCACCGGCTATCGCGCCACCGTCAACGCGGCCTCCCTCGGCCTCGGCGTGACCGCGCTCATCGGCATCTCCCTCTCCGACGCCGCCGACCACGAGGACGTGGCGACCCGGTTGCGGGACCTGGCCGAGATCGAGGACTGCTGGTTCATCGCGGGCGACGACTCGTTCATGCTCAAGGTGCGTGCCCCCGACGTCGACGGCCTGGAGAAGACCATCCGCCGGCTCTCCGGCACGAATGGTGTGTCCCGCACCCGTACGACGATCGTGCTCTCCACGAAGTGGGAGAACCGGGTGGGTGAGCTGCCGGAGGAGGAGTAGAGGAGTAGACGTAGGGTTGACGAGGTCTTCGAGGCAGGCAGGCAGGTCGGTCGGTGAAAGGTGTGGGCATGGACGTCGGGCTCAAGCGCGAGCTGGAGGAGAAGGTCCGCTCCGGTGAGCGGCTGACCCGCGAGGACGGCATCGCGCTGTACGAGTCGGACGACCTGGCCTGGCTGGGCGGGCTGGCACACGAGGTGCGGACGCGGAAGAACGGCGACGTCGTCCATTTCAACGTCAACCGCCACCTCAACATGACCAACGTGTGCACGGCCTCCTGCGCGTACTGCTCCTTCCAGCGCAAGCCGGGGGAGAAGGACGCGTACACGATGCGCATCGAGGAGGCGGTGAAGCTCGCCAAGGCGATGGAGGGCGAGAACCTCACCGAGCTGCACATCGTCAACGGCCTGCACCCGAACCTCCCGTGGCGCTACTACCCGCGCTCGCTGAAGGAACTGAAGGCCGCCCTCCCGAACGTGTCGATGAAGGCCTTCACGGCCACGGAGATCCACCACTTCGAGACGATCAGCGGGCTGACGGCGTCGGAGATCCTGGACGAGCTGATCGACGCGGGGCTCGAATCCCTCACCGGCGGCGGCGCGGAGATCTTCGACTGGGAGGTCCGACAGCACATCGTCGACCACCGCACCCACTGGGAGGACTGGTCGCGGATCCACCGCCTGGCGCACGAGAAGGGTCTCAAGACCCCCTGCACCATGCTCTACGGCCACATCGAGGAGCCGCGCCACCGGGTGGACCACGTCCTGCGCCTGCGGGAGCTCCAGGACGAGACCGGCGGTTTCCAGGTCTTCATCCCCCTCCGCTACCAGCACGACTTCGTGGACATGCAGGACGGCAAGGTACGCAACCGCCTTCAGGCCCGCACCCAGATGGCGACCGGCGCCGAGGCCCTGAAGACCTTCGCGGTCTCCCGCCTGCTCTTCGACAACGTCCCCCACGTCAAGGTCTTCTGGGTCATGCACGGCGTCCAGACGGCCCAGCTGGCGCTCCAGCACGGCGCCGACGACATGGACGGCTCGGTGGTCGAGTACAAGATCACCCACGACGCGGACAACTACGGCACGCCGAACAAGCTGACCCGCGAGGACCTGTTGGACCTCATCCGCGACGCCGGCTTCCGCCCGGTCGAACGGAACACGAAGTACGAGATCATCCGCGAGTACGACGGCCCGGACCCGGCGCGGCGGGAATCCCCCCAGCCGATGCGGGTCTGACCGGGCCGGTTGTTCGTCTGCGGGCCGATGAAAAGGCAGGGGCTGCGCCCCTGCTTTTTCAGGGGCGCGGGGAACTGCGCGAGCAACCACGACGGACCCGCGCCCGGGGGGTCGAAGGGGCACCGTCCCTGGGATGGGACGGGTAGGGGCGGCGGGGGCGAAACCCTCTTGAGGTGAGCCGCATGTAATGGCTACGGTCGCACCATGCCCCTTACGTTCCACCTGGACCCCCTCCTCACCCCGGCCCTCCACGAAGGCATCCTCACCCTCTGGTCAGCCGTCTCCAACGCCGGCGGAGCCGTGGGCTTCGTCCCCCCGGTCACCCGGGAAGAGATACGCCCGGAACTCCTGAGGCACCTGACCGCCATGGCAGAAGGCAGACACCGCCTCCTCCTCGGCCTGGACGGCCACGGCACCCCCGCCGCCACCGCCTTCTTCAGCTTCAACACCCACCGCCTGATGGCCCACTGGGTCTGGCTGTACACGGTGATGGTCCACCCCGCCCACCAGGGCAAGGGCTACGGCCGCGACCTCATGAAGGCGGCCGAGACCGCGGCCCGCGACTTCGACGGCATAGACGCCATCCGCCTCGGCTGCCGAGGCGGCCTCGGCCTGGAACACTTCTACGCCTCCTGCGGCTACAAGGAGGTCGGCCGAGTCCCCGGCGCCATCCGGGTCGCCCCCGACGACCACCGCGACGACATCACGATGCTCCTGCCCCTGACCTGAGGCCCGACGCGGCGCTCTGCCCCGCAACGCGCTCTGCCCCGCACCGAGCCCCACACCCCCCTGCAAGATCCCCCGCCGACCGTGCTTCACTGGACGATGCCCTTTGGCAACGTTCGGAACGGAAACGGAAGAGTGGATTGAGATGCTCCGCTACACACTGATGCGCCTCGGTATCTTCGTGGGCTGCTTCGTGGTCGTCTGGGCCCTCGTCTACTCCGGCGTCGCCCCGCGCGGCCTCGGCGCCTCCAACGGTATGTGGATCGTCGTCCTCTCCCTGCTCATCTCCGCGCCGATCAGCTTCGTCGCCCTCCGCAAGGAGCGCGACCGCGCCTCGGCTCGGATCGCCCCCCGCCTCGACCGCTCCATCGACCGCGTCAAGTCCAACCTCGCGGCCAACCGCAGCCAGGAGGACGAGGTCGACGACGAGGCGAGGACGCAGAGCCCGGAGCCGGCCGAGGACACCAAGACCGACGAAGCCACCAAGACCGCCCAGCCGACGTCCGGCAAGGCTTCGTAGCACCGTACGCAGGCCCGTTCGCAACCCCGTTCGCAGGCCCGTAGGAAAGATCACCCGCCCGACGCGCAGGTCCGTACCCGTCGTCGGAACCGTACGCTTGCCCGCATGGGTGCTGTGAAGAGCAAACGGATGCCCCGCGCGGTGCGGGAACAGCAGATGCTGGACGCGGCGGTGCGGACCTTCGGGCAGCGCGGTTACCGGGCCGCGTCGATGGATGAGATCGCCGAACTGGCGGGCGTGTCCAAGCCGTTGGTGTACCTGTACCTGAACTCCAAGGAAGACCTCTTCACGGCCTGCATCCGCCGCGAGGTCAAAGCACTCACCACCGCCGTACGCGCGGGCGTGAACCCCGAACTGCCCGCCGACCGCCAACTCTGGGAAGGGCTGCGGGCGTTCTTCACCCACACCGCGCGCAACCCGGACGCCTGGGCCGTGCTGCACCTCCAGGCCCGTACGCACGGCGAACCCTTCGCCGCCGAAGTGGCGGCGATGCGTGAGGAGATGGTGGCGTTCGTGACCGGGCTGATCCTGGTCGCCGCCCGGGAGGCCCGCCGCGACCCGTCGCTGCCCGAGCGCGAGGTCGCCGGCCTCGCCGAGGGCCTCGTCGGGGCCGCCGAGGCCCTCGCCGCCTGGGCCAACGCCACGCCCGGCATCACGGCCCGCCAGGCCGCCGCGACCCTGATGAACTTCGCCTGGGCCGGTCTGGGCGACCTCATGCACGGTCGCCCCTGGACACCGCCGGCCGCGAGAGAGCTCGGGGAGTGACGTCTGTGGGGCGGCTGCGGGTGGTTCGCGGTTGCTCGCGCAGCTCCCCGCGCCCCTAGAAGACTCCGGGCGCGACCCATGCCGTCAAGGCGCGCGGGGAACCGCGCGACCAGCCCCCACCCACCCGCAGCCGAACAGCCAACCCCCAAGACCCCCGTTACGCCGCCCCCCACTTCCGCAAAGTCGGTGCCACCTTCTGCCGCCCCACCCGGTACAGCGACTTCGCCCCGCTGCGCGCCACGCGGCGAACCGCGGCCTTGACGCGGCTGGGGTCGCTGCCGCCGAGCGCCGCAGGCAGGGGGCGGCCCTTCTCGTCGAGGCCGTGGCGGATGAGGAGGTCGCCGAGGTAGAGGCTCGCGCGCTGGGGCGTGTAGTAGGGGCGGAGCGGCGGGAGCGCGCCGGCGGCGCGGAGCGCGGTGACGCGGGTGCGCGCGGCGGCGTACGGGTCGGACCTGCCGATGCCCTGGGCCGCCGACCAGGCCGGGTCGGGCTGCGGCAGCGCCCCGGCGTCGATGTCGTCCCAGGAGGCGAGGCAGCCGGAGTGGAGGAAGTAGTGGTTGCCGTGGGCCTCACGGACGCCGAAGTCGGTGAGGATCGCGGTGGGGATGCCCCGGTGCATCGACTCCAGCGCGGCCGTGGAGCTGACCGTCACCAGCAGATCGGTACGGTCGAGAACCTCGCCCATGTTGCCGTAGACGAGCCGGAGGTTGGCCGGGGCGGTCTCGGCCAGCTGCTCGACGAGGAGCTGGTACGGGTCGGCCTCGACGTGGGTGGTCGCCTCGCCGGGCATGCTGCGCAGCTTGATCAGCACCTCCCGGTCGGGGTGACGGCGGGCGTGCGCGGCGGCCCGTTCGAGCAGCGCGAGCCGCGCCGCCTTCCCCTTCGGCACGGACGGCTGCACGGCGAAGGTGAGCGTGAACGGCCGGTCGCCGGAGGACGGCAGATAGGGGTCGCCACCGAGGAACGGCAACGCGCACTCCACGACCGTGTCCGGGTCGACGCCCACACTCGTGAACGCCCTTCGGAAACGGCCCGCGTCGTACGCCGAGTTGGCGAGGACGACATCGCTGCCGGCGCGGGTCATCAGCCCGTCGACCATCTTCTCGTAGACGACCCCGACGTACCCGGTGACCGTGATCGGCCGCCGCTCCCGCCCCTCCCACGCCAGCCCCAGGCTGTGCGTGAGCGTGAGGACCGTACCGCCCAGCAGGGCCATCACCACGATGTCGGCGGCGGCCAGCTCCTCGTCGTCGACCAGCTCGGCGGCCGATATCTCACGCCGGGTGTCGGGCACGATCCCGATCTCGGCGAGCTGTCGCTCGGTCGGGGTCGACCGGCCGCGCAGGAAGTACGCGTCGAGCGCGTGCCCGGGCGCGAGCTGCTGAGCCACGGCCGCGCCCCACTTCCAGCGGGTGTCCGAGTCGGCGAGTACGGCGATGCGTCTGGGAGGCATGGCGCAGGGCCCTTCCTGGCGTGAATCGTCCGGCGCGCGCCCCGGTTCGGCATGTTCGCGCAGTGCGGAGAGATTAAGGAGGATTCCTGAGCGTGTGATGAGCGTGTTCTCGCGGAATCCGGGCGGAGCCTGTGAGTCCGCTGTGTCTGCATTCTCAACTGCCTTGATCTGCAAGTAATTTGGACGAAAGGCCGACGATGTGCGTCGTCTGTCAGCTACGAAGAATTTGAATGTTGTTCACGTGTGCTCAGGCAATGAGCGGGTAGACGTGGCCCCTCACATGGACCCGTGCCCCGCCCGGGCCGGGGGTGTCGCCGCTCCGGAGTTCGAAGCCGCCCCACGCCTGTCCGTCCGCCGCGTACGTCACCGCGCCCGGCAGTGGTACCGGTGCCCGGAACTCCGCGCGGACGAGGGTCGCCGGGGGCGCGCCGTGCTCGGCGAGGCAGCGGGCCACGGTCCACATGCCGTGCGCGATGGTCCGGGGGAAGCCGAACAGGCGGGCGCCGAGAGGGTGCAGATGGATCGGATTCCGGTCCCCGGACACCGCCCCGTACCGGCGCCCGACATCCCCGGCCAACCGCCACTCGGCGACGGCGGGCAACGGCTCGCGCTCCTCCCGCGACCGCTCGCTCCCGCCGGCCCGTGCCTCCTCGCTCCGCCGGTGCCGGGTGAGATACGTGCTCCGCGACTCCCAGGCGAGCCCGTCTCCGTCCTCGCCCTCGTCCTCGCCCCCGTCCCGCACCTCGGTCACCACTGTCGCCTCGGTGCCCCGGCGGTGGGGCACCAACTCGTCGACGTACACGGTGATCTCGTACTCCCCCGTGGCGGGCAGCCGTCGCCGCCGGGTGATCTCGATCGACGTGTGCACGAGCCCGAGGAGGGGCAGCGGAAAGTCCCGGCCGGACATGATCCGCATGGCGAGCGGAAACCCGAGGACGTGCGGATAGGTCAGCGGGACGGCGTCCTCCCCGGTGGGGAACCCGCAGACGCGCTCGTACGCGGCGAGCCGCGCGAGATCGATCCGGACACCGGGGAGAACGAGCCGGGCGAACCGGGCGGGAGGCGTGGGCCGGGAGGTCGCGCGGGGGAGTTTGAGGCTCTTGTACGGCGAGAGGAGGGCGCCCTGGGCGAGAAGGGGGCTCAGGGAGGGCGGTTGGGTGAGGGTGAGGGTGTACATCGGGCGGTTTCCCCCTTCGCCGGTGGTGCTCGCCGTAGTGCTTGCCGGTGGTGCTCGCCCGGCGCTCGCCGTAGTGCTCGTCCGGGCCGCGACCGCGCCCCACGACCTGCGGGACGGCCTTCTTACCCGAAAGTCAGGTTACCCAAGGTAAGGCCCTGATAAGGCTTCGGTGGACGCCTGGAACTGAACGACCCTCAGGTAACTTGGTACGCCCTTGACCTGCGCGCGAGCCGTGCGCGGGAGGTCGGCGACACTGCACATCCCCGGCCCGGTTCCGTCTCCGGACCATCGCCACACTCACACGAACCTCACACACCAACCCCGTACGATCCGGGCACACCGAATGCCCAGGAGCCGCCCGTGTCCAGCCTCGAACGCACCGAACCCGTGCTGGTGGAACCCGAGTTGAAGCGGCTGGACGGCGCCGTGCGAGAGGCGTACGTCCCCGCGCTCGCCACGCCCGTGACCTACGGCTCGCTCGCGGACATCCCGTTCGACAACGCGACCCACGAGCCCGACTCGGTCGTCCTCAGCCGCAAGACCGGCGGCGGCAAGACCGGCGGCGGCACGGCGGGCAACCGTACGGACGGGGACGACAGCCCCCGGTGGCGGGACGTGACGGCGGCCGACTTCGCCGCCGAGGTGCTCGCGCTGGCGAAGGGCCTGATCGCCGAGGGCCTGCTGCCGGGCGACCGCATCGCGATCATGGCACGGACGACGTACGAGTGGACTCTCCTGGACTTCGCGGCCTGGGCGGCGGGCCTGGTGACGGTCCCCGTCTACCCGACCTCCTCCGTCTTCCAGACCCGCTGGATCCTCCAGGACTCCGGCGCGGTGGCACTGGCCGTGGAGTCGGCGGGCCAGGCCGCCGCCCTCGGCCCCGAACTCGACCGCATCCCCGACCTGCGCCACATGTGGGTCTTCGAGAAGGGCCACCTGGACCGGCTCGCCGAGCTGGGCCGGGACGTGTCGGACCAGGAAGTGGCCGTACGGCGTGGGGTGCTGGGCCCCGACACCCTGGCGACCCTCATCTACACCTCCGGCACGACCGGCCGCCCCAAGGGGTGCGCCCTCACCCACGGCAACTTCTGCGCCGAGGTCGACAACGCGATCGACCTCCTCTACCCCATCTTCCGCGCGAGGACGGACGAGGAGGCCTCCACCCTCCTCTTCCTCCCTCTCGCCCATGTCTTCGGCCGCATGGTGGCGATCGCCTGCATGCGGGCGCGGATCCGCGTCGGCCACTCCCCGAGCTTCCGCACGGAGGACCTCCTCGCCGACCTCAAGTCCTTCCGCCCGACGTTCCTGCTGCTGATCCCCTACGTCCTGGAGAAGGTCTTCAACACGGCCCGTGCCTCCGCCGAACGCATGGGCCGCGCGTCCTCGTACGACCGCGCCTCCGCCGTCGCCCGCCGCTACGGCGAGGCCCTGGAGGCGGAGCAGCACGGCACCGGCCCCGGCCCCTCCGCCTTCCTGAAGGCGGCCCGCTCCTTCTACGACCCCCTGGTCTACCGCCGGATCCGCAAAGCGCTGGGTGGCAGGGTCCGCTACGTGATCTGCGGAGGCAGCCCCCTCGGCCGCCGCCTGGCCGCCTTCTACGCGGGCGCGGGGATCGACGTCTTCGAGGGCTACGGCATGACGGAGACGACGGCCGCCGTGACCGTCACCCCGCCCAACCGCCCCCGCCTGGGCACGGTCGGCCGCCCCCTCCCCGGCACGCGGGTCCGCATAGCCGCCGACGGCGAGATCCTGCTCCACGGCGGCCAGATCTTCCGCGGCTACTGGGACCCCCAGGCGGGCGGCGTCGTCCCGGCGGGCCCCGACGGCTGGTTCGCGACCGGCGACATCGGACAGCTCGACGACGAGGGCTACCTCACGATCACCGGCCGCAAGAAGGAGATCCTCGTCACCGACAGCGGCAAGAACGTAGCCCCGGCCCCCCTCGAGAACTGGCTCCGCTCCCACCCCCTCATCGCCCACGCCATGGTCATAGGCGACCGCCGCCCCTACGTGACCGCCCTGCTGACCCTGGACCCCGAGGGCATCACCCACTGGACCCAGATGAACGCCAAACAGGACACCCCCCTCGACCACCTCGCCACGGACCCGGACCTGCGAGCCGTCCTGCAACGAGCGGTGGACGAGGCCAACCGCCTGGTCTCCCGCCCCGAGTCCATCCGCAGGTTCACGGTCGTCCCCGCCGGCTTCACGGAGGAGGCGGGCCACCTGACCCCGTCGATGAAGCTGCGCCGGGAGGTCGTGGAAAGGTCGTTCGCGACGGAGATCGAGCAGCTGTACGGGAATTAGCCCGACATCCCCGCCGCCGGATCGCCCTCTCCCAACCCGACCCACCAGTACCCGTCGTCCTTGACCAGCAGCAATTCCTGCTGCTGGTCGGTCCTGTCGTAGGTGAGCCGGACCGGGTTGAAGTAGTCCACGCCCCCCTCAAGCACGGTGACGTCGACATGCCCACGGGCGCCCTCGCCGAACTCCCGCACCTGCTCGTAGGCGGCGCCCCGGGTCCCGTCGTACGCCGGCCCCGCAAGCTCCATGAGCCCTTCCACGTCGCCGGCCTTGAGCCGCTGCACATACGCCCGCACGACGGTGTCGACGTCCTCGGCGGTCTCCCGGACATCGGGATACTCGGACTTCTCGGCCCGCACGGTCACATCGATCCGGGGCGAGTCGGCGAGCGAGTACGGCGCCCGGAACCAGTTCCACCACACGACCCCGACCGCCCCGAGCACGAGGACCAGCCCACCACAGCACAGCAGAACGCCACGCTTCTTCATCGACCCCACCCCGTTCCATCGTCCGAGCCGCCCCTCGACCGGCTCCCCTTCAAAGAGTCATTTCAGCCGGGCCCGGTTGTACACACCGACGAACTTTCCAGCTCAACAGCCTGCCGCACCCACAGACAAGGCCGATATCATGCGGCCGCATGGACCGAAGACGCGTGACGCGACTGCTGTCTTCGAAGTGGGGCAAGCTCTGCTCGGCCGGCATGTTCCTGGCCGCCGTACTGTGGGGCTGGTCAGCCGTCCGGACCTTCGGCTCGACGGACACGGACGACAACGTCGCCGATCACCTCTCCTCCGCCGCACTGGTGGTGAGCGTCATCGCTCTCCTGTTCCTCGGCCTCCATGAGCGGCACCTGCTGCAGCAGCGCGGAGAGGCGGAGGCTCTCGACGGACGACAGGTGCTGGACCACGTACGCTCCCTGCCCACCTCGGCCAACGGAAAGGTCGCCCTGGTGTTCGCCGCCCTCGGGGTGGCCGGTTGGGTGTACGCGTGGGTGCTCATACGGGGGCTGGGGTGGGACATGCCGCTGGTCCCGCCCGGCGACGACGGAGGACTGTTCGTCAGCGTGGGGACGCTCAGTTGTGTGATTGCGGGGATCTTCGCGGTGACGCACTTCGAGGAGCGCCGCTGAGCTACCGTCCTCCCCATGGGGCGGGACGCGAGGCGGGTGAACGCGGGCGGGGACGGGGCTGTCGGGGCCGGTGGGGACGTGTACGCCGCCGTGACCGGCGACCAGAGCAGCGCCACGTACATCCAGAACCAGTACGTGCAGCAGCCACCATGGCCGACGCCCGCCGAGTCGTCGCCGGCGGAGACGGCACAGGCCCTGCGGCGGTACGCGACCCGTGCGCGTGAGTGCTACGGCCGACTGGATCTGGGGCTTCTGCGGCAGTGAGGGGTTCGAATCGGCGGGCCGAGGTGTGCCGGTACGGACGTGGCGGGCGACGTTGCGCGGAATCTCCTCCTCGCGCACGGCGCCCCAGCTACCAAAGGCCTCATCCGTGCTTCAGGTCAACTGTCCAGCCGACGCGCGAGGTTGGCGGGGAGGGGGCTTGGATCTGCCCATCCGCCTCACTCGGCTGCCGTTGCGCCGACCGCCTTCGCGGACAACTCGGCGATCACCTCGTCCTCGTCCCTCTCGACGGGGGCCACCGGCCGGAACCCGAGCGAGGTGTACAGGCGCTCGGCTGTGGTGTTGTCCGGGTGGTACGACAGGCGCAGGACCTCACAGTCCGTACGGTCCGCCAGCCATCGCATCAGGGTTCGTGCGGCCGCCCGCCCGACCCCCTTGCCCTGCTCGGCACCGTCGATCAGCATTCCGCCGATCCAGTACGAGCCGTCGTCATCACGCCCCCACATGACATGCCCTACCACGGTGTCGTCGGCGCACACCGCGAGCGAGTTCCATACGCCCTCACGCAGGGACAGGAGCAGGTAGCGAGCGGCCAGCGCGGGAACGTACCGGCGCTGGTCGTCCAGCGGAGCGACGTCCGCGACGGCCCGCCAGTTCTCGTCGTCCACGTCATGCAGGGCGACGCGTCGCCCTGCGCCGTCCAGCAGCCCGAGACTGATCATGCGGGCAGGGTACGAGCTTCCCCGGCCGCGAGGAAGCGGTCCAGGCCGTGGGGGAGAGGTCGAGGTGGTGGGGGCCGGTCGGGTTCTTGGAGTCGCGGATGTGGATGGTGTGGGGGCAGGGGGATATCTCGACGCATTGGCCGCCCTCGCCGTCGCTGTGCGATGACTTGCGCCAGGTGTAGGCGGCCTCCAGGCATTCGCCGCCTTCGCCGTTGCCGTAGCTGGACTTGAACCAGTCGGGCTGACCGGCACCGTACGTATCGGAAGGAAGTGCTTCGGAAAGACGTACTTCGCGAGGGAATTCGGTCTCATGCCTGCACCATGCCGGTCCCCGACGACCGCCCACATGAGTACCCGTACTCAGTCCACCAGGTCCGCCGCCGTGAGCAACCGCGTCAGGTCCGTCCGCGACCGGACATGCAACTTCCGGTAGATCCGGGTGAGATGGGCCTCCACCGTCTTCCTGGACACGAACAGCGACGCCGCCGCCTCCGTGTTGTTGAGGCCGCGTGCGATCGCCCGTGACACCTGGAACTCCTGCGGCGTCAGCTGGTCGAGCATTCCGCCCATCCGGCCGGTGGACCTGCTCGCCCTGCCACCCATCCCGCCCATCCCGCCCGACCCACCCGCCACGGCGTGGCCCGCCGTGCTCACCATCCCTCCGGCGGCGGCCAGTTCGCTCGCCGCCCGCCGGGCCCAAGGCACCGCGCCCAGCCGTTCGAAGCAGGCCAGGGCGGAGGACAACGGGGCTCGGGCGGCACCCGGCCGCCGGTACCTTCGCAGCACCTCCGCCGAGCAGAGCAGCGTCCGGGCCCAGTCGAACGGCCCCGTCGTCCGCTGGTGGGCCTTCAACGCGGCCCCGAAGTATGCCTCCGCCTCCTGCGGAGTCTCCGCCAGCAACCCCCGGACCCGGGCCGCCGCGGCCTCCGCCGACGCGAGTCCCGTCTCCCGCGCCCGCTCCTCCAGCCACCCGACCACTTCACCGGCCCGCGCCGCATTTCCGGCCCGTACGTGCGCCTCGGCCAGGTCCGCCGCGAACGGAACCACCTCCGGGTTCCCGATCCCCTGTTCGATCGCCAGCGACAGCGTCTGCTCCAACTGGTCGGCCGCCGCGTCGTGATCCCCGTACGCGAGGGCCGACAGACCGAGCACGGCCGTCATATGGAACTCCTGGCAGCCGATCCCGTACGCCCCGCACTCCCGCCGCGCCCGCGCCACATGCTCCTCGCACTCGACACGGTCGCCGCGCAGGGCTTCGAGCCGGGCGAGACAGTAGAGGGCGTAACTCACGCACGTCAGCTGGCCGAGCTCCTCCGCCCAGCGCAGAGCCTCCGTCAGGTCACCGCGTGCCGAGGCCCACTGGCCGATACGGGTCTCCAGCTCACCCCGTACCGCCAGCGTGAAGCCCAGCACCCCCACCGCGCTGTGCTGTCGCGCCGACTCCACCGCCGTGTTGAGCAGCCGGCGTCCGCGGACGAACTCCTCCGTGCGGCTCCACGCCTGCCCGGCGATCGCGTAGACCTGCTGGTCGCGGACCGGGTCGCCGCCGGTGCCGTGGCGGTCGGCGGCCTCCAGCATCTCGCGGCCCTCGGCGGTACGGCCGGACATGACGAGGGCGCCGCCGAGGAGGGTGAGGCTGTACCAGCGTTCGGGTCCGGACTCGGTGGCGAGGGCCAGGGACTCCTCGGCCACGCGTACCGCCGCCGGGACATGGCCGTCCAGACGGGCGGCGGCCGTCGCCTCGGCGAGGAGCAGGCAGGCGCGGGTGGGGTCGGTGTCGCGTACGGCGTCGGCGGCGTTCATGAGGAGGCCGTACGCCTGGGCCGTCTCGCCCTTCCAGGTGTACATCCGGCCCAGAAGTCCCTGGATGACGGCGCGCATCGCCGGGTCGGGCGTGATCCGCAGCGCCTCCTCGCACCACTGCGGGCCCGCCGGGGAGCCGCTGAGCAGGGCGTCGGAGGCGGCGTGGTGGAGGCGGTCGGCGCGGGGTGCCGGGTCGGGCGTGAGCTCGGCCGCGCGGCGCCAGGCCAGCGCAGACTCCCCGAAGGCGCTGCGCCTACGGGCCTCCAGCGCGGCCTCGACCAGCGCGGCCGCCGCCTCCTCGTCGGGGCCGGGGGTCGCGGACGCTCGGTACCAGGCGTGCAACGGGCCCGTACTCACCTCCGCCAGCGCCTGGAACGCGGCGTACCGGTGTGCGATGGGGGCGCGGCCCAGCACCAGCGCGCGCAGCACCGGGTGGTGGAAGTCCAGCCCGTCCGCCGTGGCCGTGATCAGGCCGTCCTCCTCGGCGGGGGAGAGCGCGTCGAGTGAGAGGCCGGCCGCCTCCAGGGCCTTGCGCAGTGGGCCCGCCGCCGTCGAACGGCTCGCGGCCAGGACGACCAGCGCGCGGCGGGCGGGGTCCGGTAGACCGTCGATACGGGTCGCCCAGGCGCGCTCCAGATGACTGCCGAGGGACGGCGGGTCCAGCAACGGCCGTTCCCCGCGCGCCTGTTCGTCCGTCAGCCCGCTCGCGATCTCCCGCAGGGCGAGCGGGTTGCCGCCGCTGATGCGGACGAGATCGGCGAGCACGCTGGGCGCGACGGCCGGGCGTTCCTCGCCGTTCACCCCGGCTGTCTCGCCTCTCCCGGCCAGGCCGCCGACGACGCCCCCGCCGACACCGCTCACACCGCCGGCGGCGCCGGTCGCGGCCAGCAACTCCGCGCACTCCTCCGGCGCCAACCCGCCCACCTGCACGGTGGGGATGCTGCGGCGGGGGCCCGACTCGCCGTGGTCCTCGCGGGAACCGAGGGCCAGGGCGACCCGTTCACTGGACAGGCGGCGGGCCACGAAGAGAAGGACGCGCTGGGAGGAGGGGTCCACCCAGTGCAGGTCGTCGACGAGGACGACGACCGGGCGCTCGTCGCCGAGCGCTGCGAGGACATTGAGGGCGCCCATGCAGGCGGCGTACGGATTGCCCGGCGGGTCCGCCGGGTCGCCGCTCAGGGCCAGGCTGGATTCCAGGGCCGAGCGCTGGGCGCCGGGGAGTTCCCTGAAAAGGGACGAATGGGGCACCAGTAGGTCGCCGAGGGTGGCGAAGGGGAGTACGGTCTCGGTCTCGATGCCCCGGGCGCGCAGGACCGTGGCCGGTGCCGCGCCGGAGGTTCCCGCCGTCGCGCGCTCCGCCGCGTAGTCCAGCAGGGCCGTCTTGCCGATGCCGGGTTCGCCCCACAGCAACAGCGCCGCCCCACCCGCCCCACCTGCCACGAGCAGGTCGTCCATCAGCCGGCGTTCCCGCTCCCGGCCGACGAGTCCCCGTAACAATGCGCCACCCCCTGGTGCCCGCCTGTGCCCCGCCCGCTCGTCCATCATGCCCCGTGGAGTGCGGGCCAAGAAGGCCGGACGTCGGGGGAGTTGGGAGGAGATCTTGGGGGAGATGTAGGGACTTCCCGGAAGCGAGTGGGGTCCTCCCGGGCCTTCAATGGTGTCGCGGAACAGCACAACAGGGGGATCGCAACACAGGGGGATCGCAACACACGCAACAGAAGGGGATCGCAACACAAGGGGATCGCAACTCCAAGGGAAATCAGGGGAATGAACCAGGTCGCGGAACTAGGGGGACGGCCCATGCCGGCATCCGTGGGACGCGGGGATCTCACCTCAGGATCCGACCGGCTCGACTCGGTCGAGATCAAGGTGACGTTCTCGGGTGCGGGCGCGGCCGCCGCGACTTGGGCGCTGGCGCCGGACACCGGGGGAGCCCGGCGCCGCGTCTACTTCTGTGAGGCCCTCGCCCGCTCCACGGCGCCAGGTCAACTGCCGCTTCTGGATGCGGGGTTGATCCTGCGCCTACGGGCGGGGAGCGGGCGGGGCGGGGCCGCGACCGCGGAATTGCGGCCCTGTCGCCGGTCCCGGCTCTCGGAACGTTGGCTGCGCTTCCGGGAGCAGGGACCGGATTCCTTCCACCTGGCGGGCGCCTGGTCGGGCGACCGCCGGGTCCTCTCCGCCACCCTCGTCTCCGACTGCGGGCGTACGGCCGTGGAGGCGGCCGCCACCGGCACCAAGCCGCTGGAGCTCGTCTTCTCCGACCACCAACGCGCCTTCCTCACCGACTGCGCCGACGTCGACGTCGGCTTCGGCTCACTCGACGTCCTCGGCCCCGTCCACACGGTCCGTTGGCGCGGCGTACGCCTCGACCATCACGAAGTGACCCTGGAGCGCTGCACGTTGGCCGCCGGGGTTGGCGACGCCGGCGGTGCCTCTCTGGAGTGGCTGGAGGTCTCCAAGCGGGTCGCCCCCGAGGGCGCCGAGGTCGTGCAGGCCTCCCTCACCGCCCTCCTGAAGGCCAAGGGCCTCGAACCGGACCTGGGGCGGGGCATCCGGCTGCGACGGGTGCTGGAAGAGCTACGGGCGTAGGCGCTCTGCGGGGCCGCTCCGCTTGGAGGGCCGGTTCACCGCTGCGGGCTTCGTTGTGGTTGGTCGCGCGGTTCCCCGCGCCCCTTCGAGGGCACGCTGTTACCCTGCGTCGTCATAGTGATGCTCGGTGTCGCAGTGGGGGAGGCGGGAAACCGTGGAGTCGGGGGCTGACCTGCCGCGGCGTATTGGCGCCTACACCGTCGAACGGCGACTCGGCGCGGGAGGCATGGGGACGGTCTATCTCGCCCGGTCGCGCGGGGGTCGCGCCGTCGCGGTCAAGGTGGCCCACCCCGAGCTGGCCGCCGACCGGCATTTCCGCGCACGGTTCCGGGCCGAGGTCGAGGCCGCGCGCAAGGTCGGCGGTTTCCATACGGCCCCGGTCGTGGACGCCGACCCGGACGCGGAGGCACCCTGGCTGGCCACGGCGTACATCCCGGGCCCCACCCTGTCCGACCTGCTCGCGGAGCGGGGCCCGATGGACGAGCATCAACTGCGGCTGCTGGGCGCCGCCCTGGCGGAGGCCCTGCAGGCCGTCCACGCCTGCGGGCTCGTCCACCGCGATCTGAAACCCGGCAACATCATCATGGCCGAGGACGGTCCCAGGGTCCTCGACTTCGGTATCGCCCGAGCCGTGGAGTCCACCCGGCTGACCTCCACCGGAGCGGCTTTCGGCACCCCCGGCTACCTCGCTCCCGAACAGGCGCAGGGCCTCGAAGTCACCGGTGCCACCGATGTGTTCGCGCTCGGCGCGGTACTCGTCGCGGCGGCCGGCGGCAGCGCGTTCGGCGACGGTACGCCCATGGGGCTGATGTACCGGTCGGTGCACGAGCCGGCCGATCTGTCCGAGGTGCCGCAGGGGCTGCGCCCCCTGGTCGCCGCCTGCCTGTGCAAGAACCCGACCGACCGGCCCACCCCCGACAGCCTCCTGAACCTGCTGCCTCCGGACGCGGCCCCGCACCCGCCCGCCCCGGCCACCCCGCTCACCCCGGACACCTCCGAGGAAGCGCCGACCTTGTTCGTCGGCCACCGACCGCCGATCCCGGCAGCGCGTCCGCGGGCGCGCGGGCCGGCCATGGCTGTCGTCGCCCTGGTCACCGTGGGCGCGCTCGTCGGCGGCGCGGTGTACCTGGCGAACCGGGACGGCGGAAGCGGTACGCCCTCGGCCTCCGGGTCGAAATCCTCGCTGACCCCGTCGGCCGGCGCGCCTCCCGGGGGCACCGGCGGTGGGATCACCGACCCGCCCGAGGGCGGAGACGCGGCGGATGGGGGCGACAAGGCCAGGGACGAGGTCACGGTCCGGATCACCGCCGAGGACGGCAGAAGCTGGGTCTCGGCCAAGGACTCGGTCGGCGAGCTTCTCTTCGACGGACTGCTCCAGCAGGGCGAGACGAAGACCTTCTCCGACGAGGAGTCGATCAACCTGGTCCTCGGCGAGGCGAGCGCCGTCCAACTCGTCGTGAACGGCAAGAAGATCGAGAACGACTTCACCTCGGGCACTGTGGAGCGGCTGACCTACACGAAGGACGACTGACCTCGCGAAGGACGACGGGCGCTGACCTCCGCGAAGGACGACGGGCGCTGACCTCCGCGAAGGACGACGGGCGCTGACCTCCGCGAAGGACGACGGACGCTGACCTCCGCGAAGGACGACGGACCGGCCCGACGAACGGCTGACCCTTGTGTCGAACGACTGTCCGGCAAGCCTCAGCCGACCCCCACCGCCCGCAACCCCGCCGTGGTCGCCGCCGCCCCCAGCACCACCACCGCGAACGGCGCCCTCCGCCACGCCAGCACCCCGCCCACCAGCACCCCGGTCGGCCGGGCCCAGCCGGCGAAACCGCCGCCCTCGGTCAGGGCGCCCGTGGCCAGCAACGCCACCAGCAGCACCACGGCGGCCCCGGCCAGCAGCTCCCGCACCCGTACGGGGATCTCGACCCGCCCGTGCAAAGCGGGCCCGGTGAGCCGGAAGGCGTACGTCCCCACGGCGAGCACGAGCATCGCGGCGACAACCGGACTCGGGGGAGGGGCGTGTCCGGGAAAGGCAGGAGCCCCTGCGCCGGATGGCGAGGGGCTCCTTGGGTACTGCTCTCAGACGTCGTCAGAGGGGCATCCCTCGATCAGACGGGGGTGACGTTCTCCGCCTGCGGGCCCTTCGGGCCCTGCGTCACGTCGAAGGAGACCTGCTGGTTCTCCTCCAGCGAACGGAAGCCGTTCGCGTTAATGGCGGAGTAGTGGACGAACACGTCCGGGCCGCCACCTTCCTGGGCGATGAAGCCAAAGCCCTTTTCGGCGTTGAACCACTTCACGGTTCCGGTAGCCATAAGCCCTCCTTGGGCCCAAAGGGTTGCCCTGCTCCAGAACCCTGCAAGTGTGAAAACAAAATGCCGCACAACTGCATACGTCTGAAAACGACGAGAGCCCGCGGTTACATGCTCCGCAGGCTCTGTACTGCAAGGGAAACCAAACTGCAACTTGCGGCGAGCCTAGCACGCAGGGAGGGGAATGCAATAGAGGGAAAGATCACGTCACCCGGATGTTTGATCGGCTCGCGTCGCGGGTTGACGTATCGCCTCTTCCGCACCACCGGTCTCACGAACGACACGCCGTCGAAAGAGTTGACACAACGTGTACATCCGGTTTGGCGAGCCTCTCCAGGCCCCCGGAGCCCGCACGGTACCCCATGAGGGCTAGCCTCGCGATGTGGACAATTCTCGCAACCGGCCGCGCGTCGGCCACATCCAGTTCCTGAACTGCCTGCCTCTGTACTGGGGGCTCGCGAGAACGGGCACGCTCCTCGACTTCGAGCTGACCAAGGACACCCCTGAGAGGCTCAGCGAGCAGCTGGTGCGCGGGGACCTCGACATCGGGCCCATCACGCTCGTCGAGTTCCTCCGCAACGCGGACGACCTGGTCGCCTTCCCCGACATCGCGGTCGGCTGCGACGGGCCGGTCATGTCCTGCGTCATCGTCTCCCAGGTGCCCCTCGAACGCCTGGACGGCGCACGGGTCGCACTGGGCTCCACCTCGCGCACCTCCGTACGCCTGGCGCAACTGCTGCTGGCCGAGAGCGTCGGCGTACAGCCGTCGTACTACACCTGCCCGCCCGACCTCCCGCTGATGATGCGGGAGGCGGAGGCGGCGGTGCTCATCGGTGACGCGGCGCTGCGGGCCAACCTCCTCGACGGCCCGAACTTCGGGCTCGAGGTGCACGACCTGGGTGCCATGTGGAAGGCGTGGACGGGGCTGCCGTTCGTCTTCGCGGTGTGGGCGGCGCGGCGGGACTACCTGGAGCGGGAGCCGGAGGTCACCCGCAAGGTGCACGAGGCGTTCCTGGCCTCCCGCGACCTGTCCCTGGCCGAGGTCGACAAGGTCGCCGAGCAGGCCGCCCGCTGGGAGGCCTTCGACGAGCGGGTCCTGCAGCGGTACTTCACCACCCTCGACTTCCGCTTCGGTGCACCCCAGTTGAGCGCGGTCGCCGAGTTCGCGCGACGGGTCGGCCCGACCACCGGATTTCCGGCGGACGTGAAGGTCGACCTGCTTTCTTGAACATTTCCTCCGGAAGTCCCGGTGAACTTCCCGGAATTTCGTTTGACGCATTCCGCGTTCTGTGGGATCGACCGTCGACGTTCGCATTCCCATTCGGGCGTACGGCACTACGCTGCTGGGGAGTCGTGCGTCGGGGAGAGTTCGTACGGGGGAACGTACGGCGTGACGCGCGGGAGACGTACGGGGGAGGTGTCGCCCATGCAACCGCTCGATGTCGGCGAGCCCACGGTCGTGGGGCCCTACCGGCTGCTCGGCCGGCTCGGGTCCGGCGGGATGGGCCGTGTCTATCTGGGGCGCAGCGCGGGCGGCCGTACCGTCGCCGTCAAGGTCGTGCACCCGCACTTCGCCCTGGACGAGGAGTTCCGCGCCCGCTTCCGGCGTGAGGTCGACGCGGCCCGACGCGTGGGCGGTTCCTGGACCGCCCCCGTCCTGGACGCGGACCCGGAGGCGTCGGTCCCCTGGGTGGCGACGGGTTACGCGGCCGGACCGTCTCTCGCGGCGGCGGTCGCGGACCGCGGTTCTCTTCCCCCGCACTCGGTACGGGTCCTGGGCGCGGGCCTGGCGGAAGCGCTCTCGGCGGTGCACGCGCTGGGCCTGGTCCACCGGGACGTGAAGCCGTCGAACGTGCTCCTGACCGTCGACGGCCCCCTCCTCATCGACTTCGGCATCGCCCGCGCCACGGACGGCACGGCGTCCATCACCTCCACCGGCGTCTCGATCGGCTCCCCCGGCTACATGTCCCCCGAGCAGATCCTCGGCAAGGGCGTCACCGGCGCGGCGGACGTCTTCTCCCTCGGTGCGGTCCTCGCGTACGCCGCGACCGGTCAGTCCCCCTTCCCCGGCGACTCCTCCGCCGCCCTCCTCTACAAGGTCGTCCACGAGGAGCCCCGACTGGACGGCCTGGAGGGCGACCTGCGCGACCTGGTCGAGTACTGCCTGGCCAAGGACCCGACGGCCCGCCCGGCCCCCGACGAGGTCGCCCGCACCCTGGCCCCCCAGGGCGCGGCCCGACTGGTGACGGCGGGCTGGCTGCCGGGCCCACTGGTGGAACAGGTCGGCCGGAGCGCCGTGCAGCTTTTGAACCTGGAGGCGGTGGAGGAAGTCCCGTCCGGGCCGGTGGGGTTCAGCAGTCCGTCGGTGGGGGCGGGAGAGTCGAGGGTGGGGACGGGCTCGGTGAACACGGCGCCCCCGCTCGGCGACGTGAGGGCCGAAGCGCCTGCGGCTCCTGGCGATCCGAAGGCCGAAGTGCTCGCCGCGAGCGGGGTGTTCGGGCCACCGCCGGTGATGTCGCCGCAAGCGCCGCAAGCGCCGCCCGTGACACATGTGCCGGGGCAGCGGGCCGACGCCGTGGTGGCGGACACGGTCCCGCCGGCGTCACCCTCTCCGTCGTCGGCGCCGGGCAAACTGTCCTTGAGCGTGGCGGCCGCGTCCACGACCACCCCGAACGGGCGCGGCCGGAGGGTGAGTTGCTCGGTCGCCCTGGCGGTCGCGGGAGCGTTCGCGGTGGTGAGCGTGGGGGCGCTGTTCGGGCTCGGGATGCTGAAGGGCGAGGACGACGACGGCGGCCGCAGCGCGGCCGACAAGGCACCGTCGGCGAGCGCCGGCCCGAGCGACGAGAGCCAGTACTCGGAGCTGCCCGGGGACGCGGAGGGCGAGTTGCCCAAGAAGTACCTGGGCACCTGGGAGGGCGAGGGCTACGCCCTCGACGGCAACCTCCCCGCCGGAACCTTCACCGTCACCCTCGAACAGGCTTCGGTGGGCGACCGGTTGGGCACCTTCCGCTCCGTCGACCTCCTCGGCGGCGCCTGTGACGACAAGCTCGTCCTGAAAAAGGTCACCAAGGACAGCATCCTCGTCACGAGCATCGCCGACACCAAGAACAACCCCAACACCTGCACCAAGAACACCCACGAGATCACCCTCACCCCCGTCGGCGCCGAACTCCAGTACACCGCGAACAACGCGGACGCGGGCGACCCGACGGCCCGCTTGGCGAAGGTGAGGTAGGGGCGGCGGTTCGGCTGCGGGTGCGTGGGGGCTGGTCGCGCAGGTCCCAACAGCGCCCCTTGACGGCATGGGGCGCGCCCGGAGTCCTGTAGGGGCGCGGGGAGCTGCGCGATCGACCACAACGAACCCGCGCCTGGGGCGTGAAGGGGCGCAGCCCCTGGGGGATGGGACGCGGATGGGACGGGTAGGGGCGGCGGAGGCGAAAACACACCGGCACACCACACGCACCGCTCCTCATAGGCTGACCACGTGGATCTCGACCCCTGGCTGATCGCGCTGACTATGGCCGCCGCCCTGTGGGGCGCGGCCGTGGGCACCCTGCTCCCCCGCCCCGCGTACCGCTTCACGGTCGACGAGGAAGACCCCTGGCAGCACGAGTGCCCCGCCGGTCACCGAATCACCGGCGTCGCGGCCGGCTGGCTCGGCCCCGCCCGCTGCCCGGCGGCCCCCTCCGCGGGAACCTCGCCCACCACCTGCGTCTACGGCCCCCGCACCACCCCCGTCGCCACAGCGACCGCCCTCGTCTGCGCCGCCCTCGCCCTGGCCACCGGCACCCGCCCCGAACTCGCCGTATGGCTGCTCCTCGCCCCACTGGGCGTGCTGCTCACCCTCGTGGACCTCAAGGCGCAACGACTCCCGGACCCCCTGACCCTTCCCTTCGCAGGCCTGGCCCTCGCCCTGCTGGGCGCGGTCGCGTCGGTACCCGAGCACGCGGGCCAGTGGCGCACGGCGCTGTACGGCGCGCTCGCCCTCGGCAGCCTCTACTTCCTCTTCTTCCTGATCAGGCCCGAGGCCCTCGGCTTCGGCGACGTGAAGTTGGCCCTGGGCCTCGGCGCCGTCCTCGGCTGGTACGGCTGGGGCGCGCTGTACCTCGGCACCTTCGCCGGCGCGCTCATCGGCAGCGCGTACACCCTGGTCCTGGTGGCCCGGGGCCGCGCCGTCCGCGGGCAGCTGCTCGCCCTGGGCCCGTTCATGATCGCCGGAGCGTACGTCGGGCTGCTGCTGGAGGCGTACGCGGCGTGAGGCGGCCCCGGCCCCCTGTTGCCCTTTGGTGATGCCTCGCCCCCGGAGTTGTCCACAGGCAGACGGACTGACGTCGGGCGATCCGGAGCCCTGGCGTAGGCTGGCCTGGTCCGCCCGCCCGTCTCCACCCTTATAACGAAGGCGCTTCGCGCCCTGGCTGGATTCATTACGAAAGGGACGCTCCCGGTGACCGAGAAGGCCGACCTCCAGTCCGTTCTCGACCGTGCCGCAGAGGGTGGGCGGATCACGCCGGAGGAGGCGCTCGACCTCTACCGCGACGCCCCGCTGCACGCACTCGGCTCCGCCGCCGACGCCGTACGCAGGCGACGGTACGCGGGCACGGAGCACATCGCGACGTACATCATCGAGCGGAACATCAACTACACGAACGTGTGCGTCACGGCGTGCAAGTTCTGCGCGTTCTACGCCCCGCCGAAGGCCAAGGACAAGGGCTGGACGCGCGATCTCGACGACATCCTGCGCCGCTGCGCGGAGACCGTCGAGCTGGGCGGCACGCAGATCATGTTCCAGGGCGGGCACCACCCGGACTACGGGGTGGAGTACTACGAGACGCACTTCGCCGCCATCAAGAAGGCGTTCCCGCAGTTGGTCATCCACTCCCTCGGCGCGTCCGAGGTCGAGCACATGGCCCGTATCTCCAAGGTGGGCGTGGAGGAGGCGATCACGCGTATCCACGCGGCCGGTCTCGACTCCTTCGCCGGCGCCGGCGCGGAGCTGCTCCCCGCGCGCCCCCGCAAGGCCATCGCGCCCCTCAAGGAGTCCGGCGAGCGCTGGCTGGAGATCATGGAGATCGCGCACAACCTGGGCGTCGAGTCCACGTCCACGATGCTCATGGGCACCGGCGAGACCAACGCCGAGCGCATCGAGCACCTGCGGATGATCCGTGACGTACAGGACCGGACGGGCGGCTTCCGGGCCTTCATCCCGTACACCTACCAGCCCGAGAACAACCACCTCAAGGGTCGTACGCAGGCCACGATCTTCGAGTACCTGCGCATGATCGCCATCGCCCGGCTCTTCATGGACAACATCGCCCACATCCAGGGCTCCTGGCTCACCACCGGCAAGGAGATCGGCCAGCTCTCCCTGCACTACGGCGCGGACGACCTCGGCTCGATCATGCTGGAGGAGAACGTCGTCTCCTCCGCCGGCGCCAAGCACCGCTCCAACCGTCTGGAGATCATCGACCTGATCCGCAAGGCGGGCCGCGTCCCCGCCCAGCGGACCACGACCTACGAGCACATCGTCGTCCACGACGACCCGGCGAACGACCCCGTCGACGAGCGCGTCATGTCCCACATCTCGTCCACGGCGATCGAGGGCGGCACGGCCCACCCCGAGCTGAAGCTGCTGAACGCCAACTAGCGCTCACATGCTGACCATTCACGCCGCCGACGAGGTGCGGTACACCTGGGACGACCCGGAGCCGATCAAGGACGGCGCCGTCGCGGTGGAGGGCACCCGGGTTCATGCCGTGGGGTCGTTGGCGGAGGTCCAGGAACGGTTTCCGGGTGCCCGAGTGCGGCGCTGGCCCGGTGTGCTGGGTCCCGCCCGCATTCACGAAGGCCCGCTCCCGGACGCCCCTTCCCCACGTGAACGCATCCACGCGGTGCTGAAGTCGGGCGCGGTCGCGGTGCTGGAGCAGTACGCCGACACCCCCGAACTCCGCGCCGCCGCCCAGCGGAACGACGTGGTCGTGCTCGCCGGGCCCCGGCCCACGGCGATCAGCGACACCGGCCGGGCGGACCTGACCGTCTTCGACGACTCCGGCACCTGCATAGCGACGGTGTGCGCGGGGCGTCTGGTCCACCGCCGCCGCTGAGGGGCAGCCCCGCTGCTCTGCTTTTTACTTCCAGGGGCGCGGGGAACTGCGCGACCGGCCCCCACCGGACCCGCGGCCCGCGACGGTCGGCCCCCCCCCGCTCTCATCCCGAGAACGCCTTCCCGAACGCCCCGTCCTCCTGATCGACCCCGCTGCACACCGTCAACGCATCCTCCGAAGACGAGTCGTCCCCGCACTGCCGATCCCGGAACGTCGCCCACATCGACACCCAGGCAACCCCCTTCTCCTCCGCGAACTCCCGCACCTGCGCCGCGTCCTGCAGCGTGAACGTCTCGTTGTCGACGTCGTTGACGCCCAGCATCGAGGTCAACGCCAACGCCCCCCATGCCGTCGACTCACTCGTGCCGAAGATGTCCATCAGCTGCTCGTGCGTCGCCTCGGCCGACTGCTCCGCGTAGTCGCCCATGTCACCGTCGTACGAACTGGCGTAGTTCATGGTCATGATGTTGACCGTGGTGACCTGGACGGCGTTGTCGTTGGCCGAGTCGAGCAGGGCCACGCCGTCGTCGTCGAGGCCGGACGGCATGACGGGGAGGGTGAAGGAGACGGAAAGGTCGGGGCGGTCCTTCTGGAGGAGCGCGATCGCCTCGGAGCGCAGGTCGACGGAGTCGGAGTCCTTGAGCGCGTCGCCCTCGACATCGAAGTCGGCCTCGGTCGAGCCGGCCGCGTCGAGCGCCGCGCCGTAGGCCTCGGCGAGCTCGGACGCGCTGTCGCAGGCCTGGGCCAGCTCCGTGCCCGAGGCGCCGCCGAAGGAGACCCGCACCGACGCCCCGGAGCCGGTGAGCGCCGAGATCCGGGACTTCACCGCCGAGTCGTCGATCGCGTCCGCCCCGTTCCACGCGGGCGTGCACGCGTCGCCGTCGGCGATCACGAACGCCAGGTTGTACGCGGCGGCCGACCCGGCGTCGTCGAGTTCGGAGGCGTCCGTGGCGTTCACGTACGGCGCGTACGTCGTGGACACCTCCGTCGCCGACTCCTCGGCGGCCGACGGCGCGCCGGCCGAACTCGCCGGGCCGCTGGGCGTGGACGCGGACTCATCGGCCTTCGTGGTGCAGCCCGCGCAGGCCAGGGCCACCAGACATATCAGCCCGACGGCCGGTATCAGGGAATTCCTCACGGTACTCACGATGGAAATGAATCACACCCGGCTGTGCTTCATGTGTGCTTCTTGAAGATTGCAGATCCGAAGGACGATCACGGAACGGTGACCGGCAAATGGTTCGCCAGTCGGGCAAACATGCCCTTCCTGGTGGGGTGTATCCCCCCAAAAGCAAACACCGACGGCTTCGCAGTCGTTCATGGATTCTCTAAGGAAACGGACAGGTTAAGGAGTTTCTCATGGGAGTCTCACAAGGGAAGCTGGGAATTGGCCAAATAAAGGCCGCCTAATATCCGGGGATATGCAATCCGAGTCCGCCAACGAAAACTTCACCCCCGAGGCCGTGTACGAGATCACCTCGACACCGGCCCGCGGCAGCCGCCGCCGGCAGGGCAAGCAGCGCAAGGGGTCGGCAGAAGAGGGCCCCGTGTTCGTCGACAACTCCGGGCGCCGCGCCAGACTGCTGCGCCGCTGCGGCACGCTGCTGGGGGTCGTCTGCCTCGGTTACGCCGTCGTGCTCGGCATGGCGTTCATGGGCTGGGGCATCTCCGCGTCCCCGACCGAACTGTTCCCCTTCGGCGGAGGCGGAGGCGGAGGCGGCGGCGGCCAGGGCGGCGCACCGGGCGGCGGTGGCAACGGCCCACAGCCCCAGGGCGGCGTCGTGCCCGAGGGCATCCCCTCGGGCGCCCCCAACGGCACTCCGCCCTCCGGCGCCCCCACCGCCGTACCCTCCCCGTCCGCGTCCGCCAACTGACGGGAGCGCACCACCTCATGAGCACGACCACACCCGCACGCCGCGGCCGCCGACGCGCCCCCTCCAAGCTCCAACGCGCCACCGGCAAGGCCGCCGCCCTGCAGAAACCCCGGGTCATCCTCGCCCTGCTGCTCCTGCTCGGGCTGACCAGCGTGATGCTGCTCGACGGCTATCTGCGCGCCGAGGTCGGCGGCGACCAGCGCGTCCGCACCGGGGCCAGCTCCAGCGACGTACCCGAGGACATCCTCGACGGCGGGCCCATCCTGACCTTCCGCGGCGGCGAGGCGCAGACGCAGTCCGTGCCGGACAAGACCATCGCGCTCACCTTCGACGACGGCCCGAACCCGACCTGGACCCCGGAGATCCTCGAAGTCCTGAAGAAGTACGACATCCCCGCGACGTTCTTCGTGGTCGGCTCGATGGTGTCGCGCTACCCGGCCATCGTCGAGGACATGGTCGACGACGGTCACGAGATCGGCATCCACACCTTCACCCACATCGACCTGTCGTACCAGAGCGATGCCCGCATCACCCGTGAGATGACCCAGACGCAGCTCGCCCTCGCGGGCGCGGCCGGCATCACGACGACGCTCTTCCGCGCCCCGTACTCCTCCGAGACGGACGCCATCGACAACTACAGCTGGCCCGTCTACCAGAAGCTCGGCGAGGAGGGCTACACCAGCGTCTTCGTCGACACCGACAGCGACGACTGGAAGCGGCCCGGCGTCGAGAAGATCATCAAGTGGGCCACGCCGGACGACGGCAAGGGCGCCTCGGTCCTCATGCACGACGCGGGCGGCGACCGCTCCCAGACGGTCAAGGCACTCGGCACGTACATCGAGAACATGAAGGCCAAGGGTTACACCTTCACCACCGTCAGCGGCGCCCGGCAGAAGGACGACGCCGATGACGGCACGGCCACCGGCGCCGCGAACGGCCGGCAGAACGGCCAGCAGGGCAACCAGCAGAACGGCCGGCAGGAGGGTGCCCCCGGGGGTGCCCCCGGGACCGACGCGCAGGGCGGGGCGCAGGGCGGCGCGGCCGCCAACGGGCAGGGCACGCCGGGCACTTCGGACGCCCAGGCCGCCCACCGCACCGCCACCGGGGCCACCCTCTACGAGGGCAAGGCGCTCGTCGCGGCCGTCTACGTCGCCGAGTACGTCGTACCGACCCTCTCCGTCGGCCTGATGGTCGTCGGCGTCGCGGTCATCGGCCGCTTCGGGATGATGCTGATCCTCGCCCGGCGCCACTTCCGCGAGCGAAACAAACGCCGCTTCAGCTGGGGGCCACCGATCACCGGCCCGGTGACGGTCATCGTGCCCGCGTACAACGAGAAGGAGTGCATAGCCAACACGCTGCACTCCCTCGCGCAGAGCACCCACCCCATCGAGATCATCGTCGTCGACGACGGTTCCACGGACGGCACCAAGGAGATCGCCGAGGCGCTCGGCCACCCCAACGTCCGGGTCATCCGCCAGGAGAACGCGGGCAAGCCCGCCGCTCTCAACAACGGCGTACGGAACGCCAGTTACGACATCGTCGTGATGATGGACGGCGACACGGTCTTCGAGCCCGACACCGTCGCCAAGCTCGTGCAGCCCTTCGCCGACCCGAGCGTCGGCGCGGTCGCGGGCAACGCCAAGGTCGGCAACCGCAACACCATGATCGGCGCCTGGCAGCACATCGAGTACGTGATGGGCTTCAACCTCGACCGCCGCATGTACGACCTGCTGCGCTGCATGCCCACCATCCCGGGCGCGATCGGCGCGTTCCGCCGTGACGCCGTCCTGGAGGTCGGCGGCATGAGTGAGGACACCCTCGCCGAGGACACCGACATCACCATCGCCATGCACCGCGCCGGCTGGCGCGTCGTCTACCAGGAGCACGCCCGCGCCTGGACCGAGGCCCCGGGCTCGCTGAAGCAGCTCTGGTCGCAGCGCTACCGCTGGTCGTACGGCACCATGCAGGCCCTCTGGAAGCACCGCAAGTCCCTGACGGACAAGGGCCCGTCGGGCCGCTTCGGCCGCGTCGGTATGCCACTGGTCGTCATCTTCCAGATCATCACCCCGGTCTTCGCCCCGCTCATCGACGTCTTCACCGTCTACGCGATGATCTTCGTAGACTTCCAGGCGTCCCTGCTGGCGTGGCTGGCGGTCCTGGGCGTCCAACTGGTCTGCGCGGCCTACGCGTTCAAGCTGGACAAGGAGAAGTACCGGTACTTGCTGATGCTGCCCCTCCAGCAGCTCGCCTACCGGCAGATGATGTACCTCGTCCTCATCCACTCATGCATCACGGCTCTTACGGGCGGCCGCCTCCGCTGGCAGAAACTGAAGCGGACGGGCGAGGTCGGCACCCCGGCGGGGGCAAGCTGATGGGCTCGCACAGGAGAGGGGGTCCGCCGGCCACGGCGGCTCCCGCCGAGGGCGGCGAGCCTGTTCCCGCTGTCACCAATGTGGGCAATCGTTCCCCAGGGCGATGGGGCTCCCCCCGCTCGAGCGAAGCCGAGAGTGGGGGAGGGTGGGCACAGCCGACAGCGCCGGGCGCCGATGAAGCCAAGGCTCAGGTGCACGAAGGCCCTGCGCCTCAGCCTCGAACCACCGGGCGCGATCGTTACTTCGACACGCTGCGCGCCCTGGCCCTCATCCGCGTAGTCACCTACCACACCTTCGGCTGGCCCTGGGCCGGTATGGCCTTCCCGTCCATGGGCATCATGTTCGCCCTCGCCGGCACCCTCATGGCGAAGTCCCTGGAACGCCCCGCACCAAAGGTGATCAGGAGCCGCGTCCGGCGGCTCCTGCCCCCCTTCTGGTTCTGGGGCCTCTTCGTGGTCGTCGCCATGCTGATCCACGACTGGATGCCCGGCTGGCAGATCGTCTTCTGGGTCCTCCCCCTGGGCGACCCCCCGGGCAACGCCTGGGGCGAACAGACCTGGGAGATCCTCTGGTACCTGCGCACCTACCTCTGGTTCGTCCTGCTCTCCCCGCCCCTGCTGAAGCTGTTCCGGCCGGCCCCGGTCCCGGTCCTCCTCCTGTCCCTGTCGCCGATCCTGGTCTTCCACTTCCTCTGGGAACCCCCGGACGACCGCCTCGGCAATGCCCTGACCGACCTGGCCACCTTCCTCTTCTGCTGGCTCCTGGGCTTCGCCCACCGCGAGGGCGTTCTCGCGAGGCTGAAGCCGTTCGCGGTCACCGTCCTCTCCCTCGCGGCCCTCGGGTTCGGCGCCTGGTACGCCTTCACCCACCAGGAGGAGACCGGCTCGTACGACCTCGACGACATCCCCCTCGCCCAGGCGTTCTTCTCCGCCGGCTTCGTGACACTCCTGCTGTACGCGAAGGCGTACTTCAAGGTCGACTTCGCCGGACTCACCCGCTTCGGACGCCTGGACCGGATCGTCACGATCTTCAACTCCCGCGCGGTCACCATCTACCTGTGGCACGAGATCGCCCTGATCCTGGCCGTCCCGCTGATCGACCAGTTCTGGAACGTGCCCGCGTTCGAGAAGTACCTGCCGCTGGAGAGCCAGTGGTTCATGTTCGGCATCGGCTGGCTCCTGATCGGCGTGTTCGTCCTGCTCTGCGGGTGGGTGGAGGACGTGGCGGCGAAGAAGAAACCGAAGCTGTTGCCGTAGTGCCGCTGCAGGGCTGCCGCCGGAACGGGTCGGCAGCGGTGGGCCGGGCGCCGCGTGGGCGTCCGGCCCCTACTGCCACAATGGGCCCGTGACCCGCGCATCCCTGGACAAGCAGCCGCACGAAGTCGCCTCGATGTTCGACCGAGTGGCGAAACGGTACGACCTCACCAACGACGTGCTGTCCCTCGGGCAGGACCGGCGCTGGCGCAAGGAGGTCGCGCGGGCGGTGGACGCCCGCCCCGCGCAGAAGATCCTGGACCTCGCGGCCGGCACGGGCACCTCCTCGCTGCCTTTCGCGCAGACCGGCGCGTACGTCGTCCCGTGCGACTTCTCCCTCGGCATGCTCCGGGTCGGCAAGGAGCGCGACTCCTGGCTGCCGTTCACCGCGGGCGACGCCACGAAGCTGCCGTTCAGGGACGACACCTTCGACGCGGTGACCATCTCCTTCGGCCTGCGGAACGTGCAGGACACCGACGCCGCGCTGCGTGAGCTGTACCGGGTGACCAAGCCCGGTGGGCGCGTCGTGATCTGCGAGTTCTCCCACCCGACGTGGACGCCGTTCCGGACCGTCTACACCGAGTACCTGATGCGGGCGCTGCCGCCCGTCGCCCGCGCGGTGTCGTCCAATCCGGACGCGTACGTCTATCTGGCCGAGTCCATCCGCGCCTGGCCCGACCAGGCGGGCCTCGCCGAGCGCCTCCGGAAAGCCGGCTGGGACAAGGTCGCGTGGCGGAACCTCTCGGGCGGGATCGTCGCCCTGCACCGGGGGTCCAAGGCCCACGTGTAGGTCCCAAAGCAGCCCGCATAGGCCCCAAAGCAGCCCGCAGGACTCTGGTTTCACCCGTACGAGGGATGCCCGCAAGGGAATCCTGTTGACGGGAACCGGTCAACAGAAACTACCGTCCGTTGATACGTCGGTACGCGCCGGTGATGTCCCACGACACACCGGCGCGCCTCCGACCACGTCGCATCACGGCACGAGTCATCTGAATGACGGAGCGTTCCATGACGTCCTACTGCCCCTACTGCGGAACACCAGGTCCCGACGAGGCACGCTTCTGCATGAAGTGCGGGCGGGAACGCATGCCGGTTCCAGCGGCGGAGTCCGGCACGGGCACCGGGACACCCCCGGCCCCGCCCGCGGCGCCACCGGCGGCTCCGCCCCGGACACCCCCGCCGGCTCCGGGAACGGCGGCCGTCCCGACACCCCCACCGGGAGTCCCGGGAACGGCCCCACCGGCGGTCCTCCCGGCGGCCCCACCGGGCACGCCACCCCTCGGTCCACCGCCGCCTCCGCCCGGGTACGCCCCCGTCCCCGCCCGCCCCTCACCCGTCGGCGCCTTCTTCGGCCGGGCCTTCCGGGGCGACTGGGGCGGCTCCGCGCTGTCCGCGCTCTGGCCGGTCGGGCTCCTCTTCGTCGCTGCCGTAGCCCTGGCCATCCCCTCGTACGGCCAGGGCAGCCAGGACGAGGAGGACCTCGTCGGCTTCGGCGACCGTCTGGGCCTGGCCCTCGCCGCCCTCCTCCAGGGCCTCGGCGGCGGCTTCAAGGCCTCCGAGGTCAGCGGCGGCGACTACACGGGCGACTTCCAGACCACCGAGGGAGCCGTCACCCTGACCCTGGTCCCGCTCACGGTGACCGCTCTGTTCATCGGGGCGCTCTACATCGGCGTACGGCAACTCCGTACGCGACTGGTGACACGCGGCGCGTACGGCACCGCGTACGGCGGTGTGCCGGGCGGTGTACAGGGCGGCGCGTACGCCGGTGGGTACGGCGGGGGGTACGGCGGTGCCGGTGTTGGGGGGCCCGGAACGGTGCCCGGTGGCAGCCGTACCGCCGGGCTCGAAGCGGTCGTGCGGGTCACGCTGCTGGTGACGGTCGCAGTACTCCTGCTCGGGCTGTTCGCGCAGCCCGAGATCGCGCTCGCCGAGGTCTCGACGTCACCCTGGCGCGCGGCACTGGGCGCGCTGCTGCTCACCGCAGCCGTCTCGGTCGGCCTGCTTCAACGCGACGACCTGGCCGCCTGGCTGGCCGTCCGACCCGGCCCCCAGGCCCTGTTCCGGGCGACCGGAACGGCCGTACGGGCGATGGTGATCGTCCTCGCCCTCTGCTCGCTCGTCACCTTCGTCGTCCTCGCGGCGAACGACGAGTGGCAGGCCGAATGGGAGGAGGACCTCAACCCCCTCCTCCTCGTCCTGCTCGTCCTGCCCAACCTCGCCGTCAACTTCCTCGGCCTCTCCTGGGGCGCGTCCGTCCAGGGCGAGGCGGGCCGTACGCGGTACGGGGACGACTCGTCGTACGGCGGCGACTCGTCCGGCGACTACGGGCTCGTCGAGTCCAGCCCGTACGGCGGCTACGAGCGCGAGGCGTTCGGGCTCTCCGAACTGGGCGACGCCGTGAACTCCTGGGCGGTCGTGGGCGCGTTGACACTCGGCGCGGTCTGCGCCCTGATTCTCGGTGTCCTCGCGGCTCGCCGCTCCTCGGGCCGCGGCGAGCAACTCCTCGCCGCGGGTGTCTTCTTCGGCCTCTTCCTCCTCCTCGCCGGCATCAGCGGCTTCGGCATGGAGGCCTCGGGCTCCGCCACGACCGACTTCAGCAGCGAGTTCTCGGCCGCGGGCCAGGTGGACGTAGGCCTCGACATCCCCGAGGTGCTCCTCTTCGGCCTCCTCTGGATCTTCGGCGCGGCCTTCCTCGCGCCCTACCTGGTCCAGCTGACAGGAGCACGCACGGCGGTGATCGCACCCCCGATCCCGGCGATGCCGGGCAACGGCCCGGCGGCCTACGGGTTCCCGCAGCAGCCTTCGGCCCCCGTCCCGGCCCCGGTCCCGTACGAGCCCCCGCTCGTAGAACTCGGCCACCACCACCTGCCACCCGCCGACCCTGCCAAGCCCCGCAACCGAACCCTCATCTGGACCATCACGATCGCGGCGGCCTTCGTGATCGGCGGGGGAGGGGCAGCGGCGATCCTGCTCTGGCAGAAGTAGAGAGCACTTGACGACGAGAGGCGGACACCCGCGCCCTCAGGGGCGCGGGGAACCGCGCGATCAACCACGGACAACCCGGAGCCTGCAACGCACCGAAGCCCCCACCCCGAACCCAGAGCCCTCCGCGCCTACCGAAGAACCGGAAACGGATTCCCGGGCCCCGGCTCGTCCAACGCTCTGCGCAAACCGGGCGGCGGCCCACCGCGCCGCGGCTCCCGCACACCCCCACCGTCGTCCCCCAACTCGAACCACACGGTCACAGCTGCCCCACGCGGCACCTCCACCCCCGGCGGCGGGTACTGCCGTACGACGTAGTCCACGACGGTGAGTTGGAAGTCGGGCCGGTCGGGCGCGACGAGGGTCACCCCGCCCGCCTCGGCCGTCTCGCGCGCGTCCACGGCCATCAGACCGACGAACCGTGGCACACGCACTTCGAATGACTTGGGTGTTATGCGCACAGATGTTCACCCCCAGCGGTACCGGCAGGGTAACCGCCGAGCGGCCCCGGCCGGAAGCACTGAGTTGCAATCTACGCCAAATCGCTACTCTGTGTGACGGGTTGCCGATATCGCGAACGCACGGCCGCCTTGTCGAACCACGAACCGCATGCCGCCTTCTGAGCGGCCCCCCGATCTTTGTCGAACCACGAACGCGCGGCCAACTCGCCGACCGCCGTCACAGCGCCAGCCGGTAACAGTGCCCCAGCTGCTGCGAGACCGGCGTCGTGTACGTCTCCGCCAGCTCCATGCCCAGGCGCCGGGTGACGGCGATGGACCGCTCGTTGCGGGCGTTGACCATGGCGACCACGCTGCCGACGCCGGACGCCCGCACCCGCTCCAGGGTCTGGGTCGCGGCGGCGGTCACATACCCCTTGCCCCAGTAGTCACGGGCGAGCCGCCAGCCGATCTCGATCTCGCCGGTCGGCCCCCACTCCCGGGGCCACGGCTGGGCGCCGGTGAAGCCGATGACCCGGCCCTCCTCGTCGAGCATGGTCCACAGACAGAAGCCGTGCTCGGCGTCGTGGCGGCGCTGGCGCGCGGTGAGCTCCTCGTAGACGGACAGCTCGGCGGACCGGCCGCCGTGGAACTCCATGACGTCGGGATCGTCGAAGATCCGGTGCCAGGCGAAGGCGTCCTCGTCGGTGGGGACGCGCAGCCGTACGTCGGGCAGAGCTCTGTTCACAGGGGCAGCCCTTCAGTCGATGATCGGTACCGCTGAATAGACTGCCCATGTCCGACGCCTGTCGGCACATGTTTTCTGGTCTTCCAGTTCTGGTACTCCAGCTTCTGGTCTGCCGGCGAACCTTTGCTTCGATCCGTCTACTTCTTGGGGAGAACCCGTCGTGACCGAGCCCCAGCCCCTTACCGAACACACCGCCGATGTGATCGTCGTCGGGGCCGGGCCAGCCGGTTCCACCACCGCGTACTACCTGGCGAAGGCCGGGCTGGACGTGCTGCTCCTGGAGAAGACCAGCTTCCCGAGGGAGAAGGTCTGCGGCGACGGCCTCACGCCGCGCGCCACCAAGCAGCTCGTGTCGATGGGCATCGACATCTCCGAGGAGGCCGGCTGGCTCCGCAACAAAGGTCTGCGGATCATCGGCGGCGGCGTCCGCCTCCAGCTCGACTGGCCGGATCTCGCCTCCTACCCGGACTACGGACTCGTCCGCAAGCGCGACGACTTCGACGAGCAGCTCGCCCGCCAGGCCCAGAAGGCGGGCGCGCGGCTGCACGAGCGCTGCAACGTGGGCGCGCCGATCGTCGACGACCGCACAGGCCGTATCACCGGTGTGCACGCCAAGCTCGGTGACGAGAAGCGGGAAGTCACCTTCCACGCCCCCCTGGTGGTGGCGGCCGACGGCAACTCCACCCGCCTCTCCCTCGCGATGGGCCTGCACCGCCGCGAGGACCGACCGATGGGCGTCGCGGTCCGTACGTACTTCACCTCCCCGCGCCACGACGACGACTACCTGGAGTCCTGGCTGGAACTGTGGGACAAACGAGGCCCGGGCGAGGACCGGCTGCTCCCCGGCTACGGCTGGATCTTCGGCATGGGCGACGGCACGTCCAACGTCGGCCTGGGCGTCCTCAACACCTCCGCCGCCTTCAAGGAGCTGGACTGGCGCGACGTCCTGAAGGCCTGGTGCGCGTCCATGCCTCAGGAGTGGGGCTACACCCCCGAGAACATGACCGGGCCCATCCGCGGTGCCGCCCTCCCGATGGCCTTCAACCGCCAACCCCACTACACCAAGGGTCTGCTGCTGGTCGGCGACGCCGGCGGCATGGTGAACCCCTTCAACGGCGAGGGCATCGCCTACGCCATGGAGTCCGGCCAGATCGCGGCCGACGTCATCGTCCAGGCCCACGCCCGCGCCACCCCCGGGCAGCGCGAACTCGCCCTCCAGCGCTACCCGCAGGTCCTCAAGGACACCTTCGGTGGCTACTACACGATGGGCCGCGCCTTCGTGAAGCTCATCGGCAACCCGAAGATCATGAAGCTCGCCACGCAGCGGGGCCTCACCCATCCGCTCCTGATGAAGTTCACCCTGAAGATGCTGGCCAACCTCACCGACCCCACCGGCGGCGACGCGATGGACCGCATCATCAACGGGCTGAGCAAGGTGGCCCCGAAGGCGTGAACGGTTGACGCCCCGGAGGGACCGGGGCGATCCGGGTGCGAGGACGCCGTGGGTGACCGGGACACTACTTTCCGTCCCGTCACCCGCCTCCCCGCCCTCCGGTGCCCATGACTGCCGCCGACACGCAGCCCGCCCGGTGCGACGCGCTGGTGACGGATCGGATGGGCGGCATCATGTTCTCGCCGCGCACCTCGACCCCCGTCGTGCGCGGCCGCACCACCTGCCGCGACTCGCCCTGTCCGTCACCGCCGTCGGCCAGGCCAGTTCTGGGACGTACGGAATTCCGCGGGCGCCGAACGCTGCGAGATTCCGGAGCCGTACCGGCCCCGGAGACGGGACCCCTGGAACGCGTCGACAAGACCCGCTATCGGCTGGGCCCGCCCGACACCTTCGATCTGGGGTGAGAGCGCCCTGTGGGGCCCTTGTGGCCCTTTCTGAGGGCAGCCCGGAGGGCCGCTGTCCCCACCGGGAGAGCGGCCCTCTCGAAAAGCGCCTGGGCGACCCGGCGCGAGGCGTGGGCTCAGAGCACGCGCACCGCACCCGTCGCCGGGTAGCCGGAGAGGTCCTGGATGACGACGCCCTTGGAGGGGTTCGCCGCGTCGAGGTACTGACCGTCCCCGATGTAGACACCCACGTGGTACGCGGAGCCCTTCGAGCCCCAGTACAGGATGTCGCCGACCTGCAGGTTGGACAGCGAGACCTCGGTGCCCTGCATCGACTGGTCCTGCGAGACCCGGGGGAGGTCCACGCCGACCTGCTTGAACGCGGCCTGCACGAGCGAGGAGCAGTCCCACGCGTTGGGGCCCGTGGCGCCCATGACGTAGGCGTCGCCGAGCTGCGCCTTGAGGAAGCCGATCACCGTGCCGACGCTGCCGGTGGCGGGCGTCGTCGTCGTGGTGGTGGTGGTCGACGAGTTGGACGTGAGGGTGGTCCGCTCACTGTCGCGTGCGGCACGCTCGGCCTCGGCCTTGCGCTCGGCCTCGGCGGCGGCCTTCTTGCGGGCCTCTTCCTTCTTTGCCTTGACCAGGTCCTTCTCGGCCTGCTTGGCAGCCTGTTCGGCGGCGGTGTCACGCTCGGCCTGCAGCTGATAGTCGGCCGCCATCGCCTGCGTGGCGTCCGCGGACTGCGCGGCCTGCGTGGCCAGGTCGGCCGTGAGGGTGGGCAGTTCGAGCGTCTGCGTCACCGGCTCCGCGGCGAAAGCCGACGTGGACGCACCGGCCACTGCCACGGTGCTGAGAACGCCACCGGCGACTCCGGCGCGCAGCGCGATCGAGGACGCGTTGCGGCGGGGTTTCCGGTGGCTGCGTATGTGAGCGGTGTGGGACATGGGTACAAGCGGTACCAGCGACTCCTCCATACCTTCAAGAAACGTGTGCTGCGCCACAGTTGTTCAATGGAGGCCTCAAATTCCCTGTGCGCCACTCTTTATTGACGCCGTAACGGGCATAGCGGACATGACCGGTCGAGCCTGTGATCATGCGCTTTCGTGAATACGTCCGAATTGCCCTGCGCTTACCATCGATCGCAGCGAGTGGCCAAGGCCGGTTGATTTGATCTCGCTCCGGTGTGGCGCAGGTCACGGAACGGTCACCCGGTCGCCCGGCGTCCCGCGCGTGGCCACCCGTCCCCGGCGCTCGTGAATGCGTGCACGCGTCCACATCGGCCATCGGACCTCCCTTCGAGGTGTGAACGCGACGCACTACCAAGCGACCTCGCCCGGCACCAATTTGCATGCAGCGGAACTCTCTTGATATAGAGACGCCTCACGTGACCAGCGGTAACGAGTGAAAATGTCACTTCTGGTGATCAGTCTGGCGCTTCGGGTATGAAGATCGATGCTCATCCGACTTCATGATCCTTCGCCAGGTGGTGGAGATCACAAACTCGGTGCCGTACCCCGTGTCGCAGATCACAGACCGGCAGGCATAGGATGCGGGGCAGTTGGGCTTGTGACCTGCTTCACATGTTCGCGATCTTCGCCGGGACAGGCGGAGTTCGTGGGACCGGTGGGGCGGGAGAGCAGGGCCCACGCAATCCGCCAGCAGTCAGTGCCGACTGAGAGGAGCGAGGAGCGGTGAACGCCTATGCGCCCATCCTCGTACTGGGAGCCCTCGGGGCAGGCTTTGCGATCTTCTCCGTGATCATGGCCTCGCTGATCGGCCCGAAGCGCTACAACCGGGCCAAGCTCGAGGCTTACGAGTGCGGGATCGAGCCCACCCCCACGCCGGCCGGCGGCGGGCGTTTCCCCATCAAGTACTACCTGACGGCGATGCTCTTCATCGTCTTCGATATCGAGATCGTCTTCCTCTACCCCTGGGCCGTCACCTTCGACGCCCTGGGTGTTTTCGGGCTCGTGGAGATGCTGCTCTTCGTGCTCACCGTCTTCGTCGCCTACGCGTACGTCTGGCGGCGCGGCGGCCTGGAATGGGACTGAGGGGCCTTTAAGCATGGGACTCGAAGAAAAACTGCCGAGCGGCTTCCTGCTGACCACCGTCGAGCAGGCCGCGGGCTGGGTACGCAAGGCATCCGTCTTCCCCGCCACCTTCGGCCTCGCCTGTTGCGCCATCGAGATGATGACCACGGGCGCGGGGCGCTACGACCTGGCGCGCTTCGGCATGGAGGTGTTCCGCGGGTCGCCGCGTCAGGCGGACCTGATGATCGTGGCCGGCCGGGTCAGCCAGAAGATGGCGCCGGTGCTGCGGCAGGTCTACGACCAGATGCCGAATCCCAAGTGGGTGATCTCCATGGGGGTCTGTGCGTCGTCCGGCGGCATGTTCAACAACTACGCGATCGTCCAGGGCGTCGACCACATCGTCCCGGTCGACATCTATCTCCCCGGCTGCCCGCCACGGCCCGAGATGCTGTTGGACGCGATCCTCAAGCTCCACCAGAAGATCCAGACGTCCAAGCTCGGCGTGAACGCCGAGGAAGCGGCCCGTGAGGCGGAGGAAGCGGCACTCAAGGCGCTCCCCCTCATCGAGATGAAGGGGCTGCTGCGATGAGCGACGCGAACGGCAAGAGCGGTGCGGGCGGACCGGGTGCGGGCGAATCGAACGGGGTGAACCCCGAGAAGGATCTCGCCGCCTCCAACCTCCCCGGCCAGCGCGGCGACGGGGGTGAGGAGATCCGCGTCCAGCGCGGCATGTTCGGCGCCGACAATGGCGGCGACACCTCCGGCTACGGCGGCCTGGTCCGCTCCATCCGGCTCCCCGGCGCGGCGGGCCGCCCCTACGGCGGCTGGTTCGACGAGGTCGCCGACGAACTGGAGGGCGCCCTGGAGGAACAGGGCCTCGTCCCCGAGAACGTGATCGACAAGACCGTCGTCGACCGGGGCGAGATCACCTTCCACATCGAGCGCGAACACCTGCCGCGCGTCGCCCGGACCCTCCGCGACGACCCGGCCCTCCGCTTCGAACTGTGCACCGGCGTCTCCGGCGTCCACTACCCCGGTGACAAGGGCCGCGAGCTGCACGCCGTCTACCACCTGCGCTCGATCACCCACAACCGGCTGATCCGCCTGGAGGTCTCCGCCCCCGACGCCGATCCGCACATCCCGTCGCTCGTCCCCGTCTATCCGACCAACGACTGGCACGAGCGCGAGACGTACGACTTCTTCGGCATCGTCTTCGACGGCCACCCCGCGTTGACGCGGATCATGATGCCGGACGACTGGCAGGGCTTCCCGCAGCGCAAGGACTACCCCCTCGGCGGCATCCCCGTCGAGTACAAGGGCGCCCAGATCCCGGCTCCGGACCAGCGGAGGTCGTACTCATGAGCGCCCACCCGTCGCCCGACCACCGCCCCTCAACGACTCCCTTCGGGAGGCCGCAATGACTACCGCAACTCCGCGCGAGACCACCGAGGGCACCGTCTACACGGTCACCGGTGGCGACTGGGACGAGGTCGCCGAGACCGCGGCCCGGTCCGACGACGAGCGCATCATCGTCAACATGGGCCCCCAGCACCCGTCCACGCACGGTGTGCTCCGGCTCATCCTGGAGATCGACGGCGAGACCGTCACCGAGGCCCGCTGCGGCATCGGCTACCTCCACACCGGCATCGAGAAGAACCTCGAGTACCGCACGTGGACGCAGGGCACCACGTTCGTGACGCGCATGGACTACCTGACGCCGTTCTTCAACGAGACGGCGTACTGCCTCGCCGTGGAGAAGCTCCTCGGCATCGAGGACCAGATCCCGGACCGCGCCACGATCATCCGCGTGCTCCTCATGGAGCTGAACCGGCTCTCCTCCCACCTGGTGTGCATCGCCACCGGCGGCATGGAGCTGGGCGCCACCACGATCATGATCTACGGCTTCCGTGATCGTGAACTCATTCTCGACATCTACGAGCTGATCACCGGCCTGCGCATGAACCACGCGTACATCCGGCCCGGCGGACTCGCCCAGGACCTGCCGCCCGGCGCGGTGGACCAGATCCGCGAGTTCGTGAAGAAGATGGAGAAGAACCTTCCCGAGTACGACAAGCTCGCCACCGGGAACCCCATCTTCAAGGCCCGTATGCAGGACGTCGGCCACCTCGACCTGTCCGGCTGCATGGCCCTCGGCGCCACCGGCCCGATCCTGCGCTCCGCCGGCCTCCCGCACGACCTGCGCAAGGCGCAGCCGTACTGTGGGTACGAGACGTACGACTTCGACGTCCCGACCGCCGACACCTGCGACTCCTACGGCCGTTTCCTGATCCGCCTGGAGGAGATGCGCCAGTCCCTGCGGATCGTCGAGCAGTGCCTGGACCGGCTGCAGCCCGGCCCGGTCATGGTCGGCGACAAGAAGATCGCCTGGCCCGCCCAGCTCGCCCTGGGACCGGACGGACTCGGCAACTCCCTGGACCACATCAAGAAGATCATGGGCACCTCCATGGAGGCCCTGATCCACCACTTCAAGCTGGTGACCGAGGGCTTCCGCGTCCCGCCGGGACAGGCGTACACGGCGGTCGAGTCGCCCAAGGGCGAACTCGGGGTGCACGTCGTCTCCGACGGAGGCACCCGCCCCTTCCGGGTCCACTACCGAGACCCGTCCTTCACCAACCTGCAGGCCATGGCGGCGATGTGCGAGGGCGGCCAGGTCGCCGACGTCATCGTCGCCGTCGCGTCCATCGACCCCGTGATGGGAGGCGTCGACCGGTGACCACCACCCCCGAGGGCGTCAGCCTGGGCATGCCCCAACTGCCCGCGCCCGACTACCCGGACGACGTTCGAGCCCGGCTGGAGCGGGACGCCGCCGAGGTCGTCGCCCGCTACCCGGACTCCCGGTCCGCCCTCCTGCCGTTGCTGCATCTCGTGCAGTCGGAGGAGGGCCATGTCACCCGCACCGGCATGCGGTTCTGCGCCGAGGTGCTCGGCCTGACCACGGCCGAGGTCACCGCGGTGGCCACCTTCTACACCATGTACCGGCGCAAGCCCTCCGGCGACTACCAGGTGGGCGTCTGCACCAACACCCTGTGCGCGGTGATGGGCGGCGACGCGATCTTCGAGGCACTGCAGGACCACCTCGGTGTCGGCAACGGCGAGACCACCGGCGACGGCAAGGTCACCCTGGAGCACATCGAGTGCAACGCGGCCTGCGACTTCGCGCCGGTCGTGATGGTCAACTGGGAGTTCTTCGACAACCAGACCGTCGACAGCGCCAAGCGCATCGTCGACGACCTGCGCGCGGGAACCGAGGTCGAGCCCACGCGCGGGGCACCGCTGTGCACCTTCAAGGACACTGCGCGGATCCTCGCCGGATTCCCCGACGAGCGGCCGGGGGCCGTCGAGGCGAGCGGCGGTGCGGGACCCGCCTCGCTGGTCGGCCTCCGCCTGGCAAGGGGAGAGACCGGACCCGCGCGCGTGGTCCATCCGCGGAACGGCGCCCCCAAGGACGAGCCGCACGACAAGGTGCACGAGCCGTCACCCACCGAGCACCTCAGCTCGCACGACGCGCCGCAGGACACGTCGGCCTCGGACCCGGCCCACCCGGCAGGGCCTGCCGCCGAGGAGGGGGAGTGATGACGTTGGCACCCGAGATCAAGGGCACCAGCCCGGAGAAACTGCTCGCACCCGTGCTGTCGGCCTTCTGGGACGAGGACAGGGCGTGGTCGCTCGACGTCTACCGAAGGCACGAGGGGTACGAGGGGCTGCGCAAGGCGCTGGCCATGTCACCGGACGACGTCATCGCGTACGTCAAGGAGTCCGGGTTGCGCGGCCGTGGCGGCGCGGGATTCCCGACCGGAATGAAATGGCAGTTCATTCCTCAGGGTGATGGAAAACCACATTATCTAGTTGTCAACGCCGACGAGTCGGAGCCCGGAACGTGCAAGGACATTCCGCTCCTCTTCGCGAACCCGCATAGCCTCATCGAGGGCATTGTCATCGCCTGTTATGCCATCAGGTCTTCGCATGCCTTCATCTATCTCCGTGGTGAAGTCGTCCCCGTCCTGCGGCGGTTGCACGAGGCCGTACGTGAGGCCTACGCGGAAGGCTTCCTCGGCGAGAACATCCTGGGCAGCGGACTCGACCTCGACCTCACCGTGCACGCGGGCGCGGGCGCGTACATCTGCGGTGAGGAGACCGCACTGCTCGACTCGCTCGAAGGCCGCCGTGGTCAACCGCGGCTCCGTCCCCCCTTCCCTGCTGTCGAGGGCCTCTATGCGTGCCCGACTGTCGTGAATAACGTCGAATCGATCGCGTCAGTTCCCGCGATCATGCAAAAGGGCAAGGAATGGTTCAGGTCGATGGGCAGCGAGAAGTCTCCCGGCTTCACGCTCTACTCGCTCAGCGGCCACGTCGCGAGCCCCGGCCAGTACGAGGCGCCGCTCGGCATCACGCTCCGTCAGCTCCTGGAGATGAGCGGCGGAATGCGACCCGGGCATCGCCTCAAGTTCTGGACGCCTGGCGGCTCCTCGACCCCGATGTTCACCGACGAGCACCTCGACGTCCCTCTTGACTACGAAGGAGTGGGCGCCGCGGGTTCCATGCTCGGCACGAAAGCACTCCAGTGCTTCGACGAGACCACCTGCGTCGTGCGGGCCGTCACCCGCTGGACGGAGTTCTACGCCCACGAGTCCTGCGGCAAGTGCACGCCCTGCCGCGAAGGCACCTACTGGCTGGTGCAGTTGCTGCGCGACATCGAGGCCGGCAAGGGCGTCATGAGCGACCTCGACAAGCTGAACGACATCGCCGACAACATCAACGGCAAGTCCTTCTGCGCCCTCGGCGACGGTGCCGCCTCGCCGATCTTCTCCTCCCTCAAGTACTTCCGCGCGGAGTACGAGGACCACATCACGGGCCGGGGCTGCCCCTTCGACCCGGCCAGGTCGACCGTCTGGGCAGACAAGGACAAGCACGCGGAGGTGAACGCATGACCGTGACCACCAGCGCTCCCTCCGGGGGCGGGGAGGCGGCGGTCCCGCCGGAGGATCTCGTCTCGCTCAAGATCGACGGCGTCGACATCAGCGTGCCCAAGGGCACCCTGGTCATCCGGGCCGCCGAACAACTCGGCGTCGAGATCCCCCGCTTCTGCGACCACCCCCTCCTCGACCCGGTCGGCGCCTGCCGCCAGTGCATCGTCGAGGTCGAGGGCCAGCGCAAGCCCATGGCCTCCTGCACGATCACCTGCACGGACGGGATGGTCGTCAAGACCCACCTCACTTCCCCGGTCGCGGAGAAGGCACAGAAGGGTGTGATGGAGCTCCTGCTCATCAACCACCCGCTGGACTGCCCGGTCTGCGACAAGGGCGGCGAGTGCCCGCTGCAGAACCAGGCCATGTCGCACGGCCACTCCGAGTCCCGCTTCGAGGGCCGCAAGCGCACCTACGAGAAGCCCGTGCCGATCTCCACGCAGGTGCTGCTCGACCGTGAGCGGTGCGTGCTGTGTGCCCGCTGCACCCGGTTCTCCAACCAGGTCGCGGGCGACCCGATGATCGAGCTGGTCGAGCGGGGCGCGCTCCAGCAGGTCGGCACCGGCGAGGGCGACCCCTTCGAGTCGTACTTCTCCGGAAACACCATCCAGATCTGCCCGGTGGGCGCGCTGACCTCGGCGGCGTACCGATTCCGCTCCCGCCCCTTCGACCTCGTCTCCTCGCCGTCCGTCTGCGAGCACTGCTCCGGCGGCTGCGCGACCCGCACCGACCACCGGCGCGGCAAGGTCATGCGGCGGCTCGCGGCCAACGACACCGACGTCAACGAGGAGTGGATCTGCGACAAGGGGCGGTTCGCGTTCCGGTACGCGCAGCGACCTGACCGGCTGACCACCCCGCTCGTCCGCAACGCGGAGGGCGTCCTGGAGCCCGCTTCCTGGCCGGAGGCCCTGGAGGCCGCCGCCCAGGGGCTCCTCGCCGCGCGCGGCCGGGCCGGTGTCCTGACCGGCGGCCGGCTCACCGTCGAGGACGCCTACGCGTACAGCAAGTTCGCGCGTGTGGCCCTCGACACGAACGACATCGACTTCCGCGCGCGCGTGCACAGCGGCGAGGAGGCCGACTTCCTGGCGGCCCGGGTCGCCGGACGCGGCCGCGACCTCGACGGCACGGGCGTCACGTACGCCTCCCTGGAGAAGGCGCCCGCGGTCCTGCTGGTCGGGTTCGAGGCCGAGGAGGAGGCGCCCGGCGTCTTCCTCAGGCTGCGCAAGGCCTGGCGCAAGCACAAGCAGCGGGTGTTCTCGCTGGCCACCCACGCCACCCGGGGTCTGGAGAAGGCCGGCGGCACGCTGCTGCCCGCCGCGCCCGGCACCGAGACCGAGTGGCTGGACGCCCTCGCGAGCGGCTTCGGGCTGGACGACGACGGCACCAAGGCCGCCGAGGCGCTGCGCGCCGAGGGCGCCGTCATCGTCGTCGGGGAGCGGTTCGCGGCCGTGGCGGGTGGGCTCACCGCCGCCGTACGGGCCGCGTCCCTGACCGGCGCGCGGCTGGTGTGGATCCCGCGTCGGGCCGGGGAG
>NZ_JBHVDX010000059.1:0-44261 GCF_042802555.1 Streptomyces sp. NPDC057474
GCTCAGGAGGCCGTGCCGTACGCCGGGTCCTTCATCAGGAAGGTGGCCAGCGGCTTGGTGTTGTCTACGGCCAGCGCGGTGAAGGTGACACCGAGCTTGATGGAGGCGGTGCGGGTCAGCGACAGCTCCTCGGTCTCGGTGACCTGGCCGCGGGCGACGACGAAGCGGTATGTGATGTCCGTCCCGTCGCTGAACTCGATGCCCAGGGCCTTCTCGTTGAACTTCGGGTCGGCGGCCAGGTCGTACTTGTAGACGCCGGAGTTGGCGGCGGTCTCGGCGACGGCGTCACCGCCCATGAAGAACGGCAGGGTGTCCTCGTTCAGCTGGAGCAGCTGGAACTTCACCGTCAGGTCGCGGTCCGAGTAGATGAACCGGGCCGGGGACACGGACTGCCAGGTCTCGACCGGGTCGAGCTTGTCCTTCTTCGCCAGCTTGATGCCGTCCTGGGAGGTGTAGCCGAGGTCCTTCCAGTCGGCCGCCCACGCGGAGGTGACATCGGTCGGCACGGTCGTCCCGACCGGAGCGACCAGGATGCGACCGGTACCGGCGACACGGATCTCGTTGGCGTTGCTGCCTGCCATGCGTAACTCCTTCAGAGAGGTGAATACAGAGGGGTTGTGCTTGCCGCGCCCCTTCAGCGGCGCGAGGCTGTGTTTGATATGCGGCTCCGCCGCGTGGGCGCGATCAGCCACACCCGGCCCGCACTCGCGAACCGTCATGGCGGACCGAGCACTCAGGCGGGACGAATGTGCAGCCGGACAGTCGCGTAGTAGCGATTGGCGGCGGCCCGATTCCAGTCCGGCAGCCAGCGGGGCCCGTCGGCCTCGACCACATCCGCGACGTACGCCGTCCCGTACGACGTCCCCCGCAACGCGATCAGCGCGGAACGAACCGTCAGGGCCAGCGCGTGCGCCGCCGTCTTGGTGGGCCCGTAGACCTCGAAGTCCACGAGCGGCTGGTCCAGATGCAGGTCGTCCACCCAGGCCCCGCCGGCGCGGGAGACCAGGACTACCTGCTGGGTGCCGTCGAACCCGCTGGGCGGAACGTTGTCCACGGTCGCGGTGGAGAGTTCGGCGCGGTCGGTCAGGAAGTCGACGACGAGTCGTTCGACATCCGGGAAGGTGACCGTCGGATCGGCCACGGTGAGACCTCCCTTCTCTTGTGTCGGAGGTATGCGAAACGGCGGGGCCGTGCCCCCTGGGGCACAGCTCCGCCGCTGCACCAACTGTGACACGTTGCGAGCGCGCGCGCAACATTTGTTTTTCGCACACCTGCCGAACGCCCCGAAACGCACGTTGCCCCGTCACACCCAGAGGTGTGACGGGGCAACGAAGATCGGTTCTGCCGACGTCCTCTCAGCCGCGTCGGACCCGCCCCCGCGTGGCCCGCTCGGCCGCGAACACGTCCTCCAGCCGGAAGAGGTGGGTCCGCCCCTGCCGTCCGGCGGCCTCCAGATGGCCCAGCTGAACCCATTTCCGTACGGTCGCGGGGGCCACCCCCGCCTCCGCCGCGGCGGCCGCTCCGGTCACCAGCGTGTGCGATGAACCGGTCGGCCCGGCAAGGGAGTTGCCCATCAGGCGGCCCCCGCCTCGGCCATACCCTCGAACTCGTCCGCGCCGTCGATCAGCGCGGCGATCTCGCCCGCGTCGGCCCCTGCCTCCGCCGCGAGCTGCGCCCAGCCGGTCTCCGTCCAGCTGTGCCGGTGGGCGGTGTTGTCCGCGCATGGGCACTCCTCGTCGGTGCAACGGCACCCGGGGTTGACGCACAGGACCGTGCGCCAGGCCGGCATGGCCCGCAGGGAGACCGAATCGCACCACGGGCAACGGCCGTTGACGCGCACCAGGGTCTCGGGGTCGCCGAGCGTACGCCCGCAGCGGCGGGCCATCCGACGGCTCTCGTCGAGGACGTGCCGGGCGAGTACGGGATGCCCGGCGACGCCGTCGAGCAGGGCGACGATCCGGCCCAGCCGCTGTGGCACGTCCGCGCGCGGGGGCCGGCCTAGCCCGAGTTTCTCCCACACCGCCTCCTCCAGTTCGACCACCCCGTCGGTGATGTCCCGTACGGCGTCGGAGACATGGAGGCGAATCGGGGCGGCGCTGGTGCCCAGCGGGGCGAGACCGTGCTGCGCGCCGAGCAGGGCCTCGGCGCGCTCCGCGGTGTCCCGCCGGCCCAGGGCGTGAAGCGCTGCGGGGCCCAGTGGCGGGCGGGAACGGGTCCCGGCGCCCGGGCGGCCCGGTGCCAACTCGCGCAACAGCTCGGGGAATTGGCGCCGCAGGATGTCGATCCAGCGGGCGGCGCGGGCGGTGTGCTGGGCGGCGAGGACTGAGGTCATGGTGGACACACTCCGATCTAGGGCAACCAGGAGCCCTTCGACGGCAAGAGCCGATCGACGGCAACCAAGAGCTGGGGCGGCGGCAACTGAGGGGAAAGGAGAGTCTCCTGTTGTTGCGAGCCCGCACACAGCTTCACATGTTGCGATCTCGCGCGCAACAGAGATCGAGGATCACACGGGCAAGCGGAATGGGGTTGCGCCGAAAATCGGCCATAGGCCGGTTCGGGGCGGATCGAGGTCAGAACAAGGCCGGATTGACGAATGGCCTCACTGAATCTTTACTCGTGCGTGCGCGCAACTGCATAGTTCGCGTGCGCACGACCGTTAAGGTGGGGGTAGCCGAGGGGAGCGTCCACACATGAAGAGCGATGCCGAACACATCAACGAGTTCGCAGCCTGGATAGAAGGCGTGATGCGAGCGCGCGGGTACGACATCGACAGCCCGCGCGGCGGCGGCAAGACCAAGCTCGCCGAGGACGCGGGGGTGCACCGGGCGGCCATCACCCGGCTGCTGCAACGCCAGAGCATGCCTGACCTGGAGACGATGCGGGGCCTGTCCCGTGCGCTCGGCATCCCGGTCCGGGATGTCCTGATCCGATCGGGCAAGCTGACCGAGCAGGACCTGCCGCAGGCCTCGGCGCCACCCGAGACCGGCGCGGTCCCCGGCGACCACGCGCTCTCCGCCGAGCAGGCGGCGACCGCGCTCGGCATCCCGGAACACCTCCGGGCGGCCTTCGTGCAGATCACCGAACAGCTCAGGCTCGGCACCACCACCGGCCCGGCGATCCCGGAGGCGGGCGCGGACGGCCAGGCGGGCAACTGACCGACGGCAACTGACCGACCCGGCCCGGTCCAGGACAACTTCGACCACGACCTCCAGCGGGTCCTGGACGGCCTGGCGACCCGCCTCTGACGTCTCCCCGCACCCAGGGCCGCCCATGGCATCCGCCGTGGGCGGCCCTTTTCCGCGCCGGCCTCAGGTCTGCTTCTGCTTCTGCCTCTCCAAGCCCACCTCGAAACGACGTGCGTCCTTCCTCGAAACGACGTACGCCCTTGCGCACACTGTTCGCAATGCGTACAGTGTTCCTTGTCGCCGCACAGTGTGCGGCGGGCCCGAATCGCCCGCCCCTCGAAGGGACAAGCCATGTCGCAGACCACCCCCACCCCCGCCCGCACCCTCGACCTCGCCCACTGGCAGCACCGCCTCGACGCCCTCCGCGCCGCCCACGACGTCCCCGGCGCGACCCTCGCCTTCCTCGTCGACGGTGAGGTCCACGAGCTGGCGAGCGGTGTGCTGAGCAGGGCGACCGGCGTCGAGGCCACCACGGACTCCGTCTTCCAGCTCGGCTCGATCGCGAAGGTCTACACGGCCGCCCTCGTCATGCAACTGGTGGAGTCCGGCGAACTCGACCTGGACGTTCCGGTGGTGAAGGTGCTGCCGGAGTTCGCGACCGTCGACCCGGCGGCCACCGAGGTCATCACGCCCCGCATGCTGCTGTCCCACACCAGCGGCCTGACCTGCGACTTCCATATCGACACGGGGCGTGGTGACGACGCGATCGCCAAGTACGTCGAGGCCGCGAAGGGCGTGGCGATGGACTGCCCGCCGGGTACGGCGGTGTCGTACAGCGGGATCGGATACGTCGTACTCGGCCGGATCGTCGAGGTGCTGACCGGCCTGACCTGGGACCAGGCGCTCAGGGAGCGGGTGTTGGCGCCGCTCGGGCTGGCGCACACGATGACGCTGCCGGAGGAGGCGCTGCCGTTCCGCGCGGCCATGGGGCACATGGCGGGGGAGGACGGGACGCAGGTCCCGGCCCCGGCCTGGGACCTGATGCCGCGCGCGGCCGGACCGGGCGCCCGGGTGCTCGCCACCGCCGGCGACGTGGTCCGGTACGCGAAGGCCCACCTCGACGGCGGGGGCCAGATCCTCCGCCCCGAGACCGTGACGGCCATGCGGGCCCGCGAGACCGACGTACCCGACAAGTGGACGGTCAGCGCCGACGGCTGGGGCCTCGGCTGGACGCTGTACGACTGGGACGGCGTCCCGGGGTACGGGCACGATGGTGCCGCGACCGGGCAGTACGCCTTCCTCCGGGTGGTGCCGACCGAGGGTGTCGCCGTCGCGCTGCTCACCAACGGCGGCTCCTCGCGCCTCCTCTACGCCGACCTGCTGCGCGAGCTGATGGCAGAGCTGGCCGGGATCACGATGCCCGCGCCGTTCGCCCCCGCCGAGCGGCCGCCCGCCGTCGACATCACGCCCTGGACCGGTACGTACAAGAGGGAGGGCGTCGTCATCACGATCGGCGAGAGGAACGGCACACCGCACCTCACCTACGCCTTCGTCGACGGCATGGTGGGCTACTCGCCGGACCTGGAGATGGAGCTCGTCCCCCTGTCGGACACGGTCTTCGCCGGGTCGGGCGGCGGCGCCTCGTTCGCGGAGGACTGGATGCCTGTGGTCTTCGCCACGCTGAGCGACGGCACGCGGTGCGCCTACATTGGCATGCGGGCCGCGCCCAAGGTGGCGTGACCGCACGGTATGACGCTCTGCTCACCGATTCCTCACCGACCGGGCCGCGCGCTCGTGAGAGCAAAGTTCCTTTCCGGTCACTCGGTGCCACAGGCAGGAAACGCGCTCTCCCTACCTTCGGGACTCATCACCCCTCATCACCGCATCGCAACACCCGAGCCGGAGAACCGTGGAGGCGTCATGACAGCCCCGAGTACTGCCCCCGCTGCAAGCAGGGGAGGCCGCTGGATCGAGCACTGGGATCCGGAGAACGAGGCCTTCTGGAACGAGACCGGCGAGAAGGTCGCCCGCCGCAACCTCATCTTCTCGGTGCTCTCGGAGCACATCGGCTTCTCCATCTGGACCGTCTGGTCGGTGATGGTGCTGTTCATGGGCCCCGAATACGGGCTCACCCCGGCCGACAAGTTCTTCATCGTCTCGATGGCCACGCTGGTCGGCGCCATCGTCCGCATCCCGTACACCTTCTCGGTGGCGATCTTCGGCGGACGCAACTGGACGATCGTCTCCGCGAGCCTGCTGCTCATCCCGACCGTCGCGGCCTTCGTCGTGATGGAGCCGGGGACGTCGTTCAACACGTTCCTGATCTGCGCGATGCTCGCCGGCATCGGCGGCGGCAACTTCGCCTCCTCCATGACCAACATCAACGCCTTCTTCCCGCTGCGGAAGAAGGGCTGGGCGCTCGGCCTCAACGCGGGCGGCGGCAACATCGGTGTCCCGGTCGTTCAGCTCATCGGTCTCGCCGTCATCGGGGCCAGCGGCGGTCCGCGCGTGCTGCTCGGGATCTACATCCCCTTCATCGTCATCGCCGCCGTCCTCGCCGCGGTCTACATGGACAACATCTCGTCCGTGAAGAACGACACCGGTGCCGCCAAGGACTCCGTTAAGGAGGCCCACACCTGGATCATGTCCTTCCTCTACATCGGCACCTTCGGTTCCTTCATCGGCTACAGCTTCGCCTTCGGCCTCGTCCTGCAGACCCAGTTCGGCCGTACGCCCCTGGAGTCCGCGTACGTCACCTTCATCGGCCCCCTGCTCGGCTCGCTGATCCGGCCGGTGGGCGGCGCGCTCGCCGACAAGTACGGCGGCGCCAAGATCACCCTGTGGAACTACGTCGGCATGGCCGCCGCCACCACCGTCATCGTCATCGCCTCCATGCAGAAGTCGCTGCCGCTGTTCACCACCGCGTTCATCGTGCTCTTCGTCCTCAGCGGCCTCGGCAACGGCTCCACCTTCAAGATGATCCCGGGCATCTTCCAGGCCAAGGCCCTCGCCAAGGGACTGGAGGGCGAGGAGGCCGCGGCCTACGGACGCCGCCTCTCCGGTGCCTCCATGGGCATCATCGGCGCGGTGGGTGCGCTCGGCGGCCTCGGCATCAACCTGGCCTTCCGGCAGTCCTTCCTCACGGTCGGCTCCGGCACCGGCGCCTTCGTCACCTTCCTCGCCTTCTACGGGCTCTGCTTCGTGGTGACCTGGGCCGTATACCTTCGCCGCCCGGCCTCGAACGCCTCTGCGACGACGACCACGACGGAGTCGAAGCCGCAGCTCAGCTACGTCGAGGTGTGACATCGCCCATGCGGTGACACGCGTGACGTAACACCAGCGACATCCACCCGAACCGAGCCTGTCACGCACCGTTGACAGGCTCGTTCGGCATGGGAGGCGCACCAATCGGTGCATCGCCCGAGAGCATCGACTGAGTGCAACGAACTCGACTGCGGGACGAGAGCCATGTACGACGAACAGCAGCGACCCGAGCGATCAGATCGAGCCGATCGACCAGACAGGACGCATCTGATGGATCGGATGGATCGGACAGCGCAGCCGGAACACGGGCCGCTCGCGGGGTTCACCGTGGGGGTCACGGCCGCCCGCCGGGCCGACGAACTCGGGACACTCCTCCAGCGCCGCGGAGCCGCGGTCATCCACGCTCCCGCCCTGCGTATCGTGCAGCTCGCCGACGACAGCGAGCTGCTCGCCGCGACCAAGGACCTGCTCGACCAGGCGCCCGACATCGTGGTGGCGACGACGGCCATCGGTTTCCGCGGCTGGGTCGAGGCGGCGGACGGCTGGGGCCTGGGCGAGGCACTCCTGGACCGGCTGCGGGGCGTCGAAGTCCTGGCACGCGGACCGAAGGTGAAGGGTGCGATCCGGGCCGCAGGCCTCACCGAGGAGTGGTCCCCCTCCTCCGAATCGATGGCCGAAGTGCTCGACCGGCTGCTGGAGCAGGGTGTCGAAGGAAGCCGTATCGCCATCCAGTTGCACGGCGAACCGCTCCCCGGCTTCGTGGAGTCCCTGCGCGCCGCCGGAGCGGAGGTCGTGGGCGTCCCCGTCTACCGCTGGATGCCCCCCGAGGACATCACCCCCGTGGACCGCCTCCTCGACTCGACGGTCGGCCGCGGCCTCGACGCCCTCACCTTCACCAGCGCCCCGGCGGCGGCGTCCCTGCTCTCCCGTGCCGAAGGCCGGGGCCTGCTCCCGGAGCTGCTGAACGCCCTGAACCACGACGTCCTCCCCGCCTGCGTGGGCCCGGTGACGGCCCTCCCCCTCCAGGCCCACGGCGTGGACACGGTCCAGCCCGAGCGTTTCCGTCTAGGCCCCCTCGTCCAGCTCCTCTGCCAGGAACTCCCCGGCCGCGCCCGCACCCTGCCCATCGCCGGCCACCGCGTGGAGATCCGCGGCCACGCGGTCCTGGTCGACGGCGCCCTCCGCCCCGTCCCCCCGGCCGGCATGTCGTTGCTGCGCGCGCTCTGTCGCAGGCCGGGCTGGGTCGTCCCCCGCTCGGACCTCCTCCGAGCCCTCCCCGGTGCCGGCCGCGACGAACACGCGGTGGAAACAGCCATGGCCCGCCTCCGCACGGCCCTCGGCGCCCCGAAACTGATCCAGACGGTGGTCAAACGCGGCTACCGCCTGGCGCTGGACCCGGCGGCGGACACGAAGTACGACGCGTGAGGGGGAGGGTGCGGCGTCTTGTTCGGCTGCGGGCCGGTGGGGGCTGGCCGCGCAGTTCCCCGCGCCACTGAAAAGCAGGGGCTGCGCCCCGCGCTTTTCGGCCCGCAGGCCGTCGTCCTTCAGGGGCGCGGGGAACTGCGCGAGCAACCACGACGAACCCACGGCCGGGGGTCGAAGGGACACAGCCCCTGGGGGACGGGACGGGTCGGGTAGGGGGCGGCGGGGGCGAGCACATCCGGCCGGACCCCAGAGGGTTCCAGCACAGGGTGCGGCCAGGCACTGTAGGGGGTACGTACCCCTAAAGGCGCGCCCCTGCCAGTCGGCACCCAAGGCGGTGACAGGCACATGGCACAAGACCCCCGCTTCGACTGCGGCCACCTCTGCCTGGACTTCCTCGCGACCACCCACCCCGAGGAACAACTCGACTCGGCGGACAGACTGCGCACCTGGATCACCGCGGCCGGCCTGGTCCCCGAGGGCACCCCCCTCGACCACATCGCCCCGCCCTGGCTCGTCGGCTTCCGAGAACTGCGCGGACATATCGGCCAGTTGGTCCGCGGCGAACCGGACCGCAAGCCCGACTCCCGCCCCTTCGACATCTCCCTGGCGAGGGTCAACGAACTGGCCTGCGCGGCCACCCCGGCCCCCCGGGCCGTCCGCACGGACGACGGCGTCCTCGCCCGTGCCCTGGACCGGACCCCCGACTGCGCGGCCCTGCTCGCCCTGATCGCCCGCGACACCGTGGAGCTGCTCACCGACCCGGTGGCCTGCGCGGGCCTGCGGCAGTGCGCGGGCGACAACTGCCCCATCGTGTACGTCGACACGTCCCGCGGCCGGCGCCGCCGCTGGTGCTCCAGCGAGATCTGCGGCAACCGCGAACGCGTGGCCCGCCACCGCCGCCGAGCGGCCCTGGCCCGCGCCTAGCCGCCTCAACGCACGCCGCTCGCGCCCTACTTCCTCCTGTTGGCGCGGAATTGCCCATCCGCCTTACCCGGCGCGCCAGTTGGTCAAACCCCATGTCCCCGTAAAGAAGCAGCAGTGCTGTTTTTCACATCATGACTTGGGTGTCTTCACGATTCCCGTCCATACGTGCCGGTTTAACAACGGATATGGACACACTTGTCCCCCAGTTGCCCCACCCGCACCGAGTTGAATCGAGAAAGTTGTGGCTCAACTCTGAACACACAACTGATTACCTACGTATCCCGATGTGAGCGACCGACTGGGGGAACCCCCGGACACCGGAGGTAGCCGTGCGCAAGGATTCTGCTGTGGCCGATGAACGCCCGCACAGGGCACGACATCGCGCATCACAGCCCTCAGAGCCAGACGAGGAGCTGATGCGCGCGCTGTACCGCGAGCACGCTGGACCCTTGCTCGCGTACGTGCTGCGTCTGGTCGCGGGCGACCGCCAACGCGCCGAGGACGTTGTGCAGGAAACTCTCATCCGGGCCTGGAAGAACGCCGGTCAGCTCAATCGAGCGACCGGATCGGTACGCCCCTGGCTGGTGACGGTCGCACGCCGCATCGTCATCGACGGCCACCGCAGCCGGCAGGCCCGGCCGCAAGAGGTCGACCCGTCGCCGCTGGAGGTCATCCCCGCGGAGGACGAGATCGACAAGGCGTTGTGGCTGATGACACTGTCGGACGCGCTGGACGACCTGACCCCTGCCCACAGGGAAGTCCTGGTCGAAACCTATTTCAAAGGGCGTACGGTCAATGAGGCGGCCGAGACGCTTGGCATCCCCAGTGGCACCGTTCGCTCCCGGGTGTTCTACGCCCTGCGGTCGATGAAGCTGGCTCTAGAGGAGCGCGGGGTGACGGCATGAGCAACATCTACGGGGGGTATGGACCGGGAATGCCCGGGTCTGTACAAGGAGCCCAAGGTTCCGGTGACAACGTCCATGAAACCGTCGGCGCGTACGCCCTCGGGATACTGGACGACGCCGAGGCCACCCAGTTCGAGATGCATCTCGCCACGTGCGAGTGGTGCGGCCAGCAGCTCGACGAGCTGGCCGGTATGGAACCGATGCTGGCCGCGCTCGCGGACCTGCCCGCAGCCCAGGGCACACCGGCGATCGGCGAGTCCCTGTCCGCGAAACCGACCACCGGACTCGCGGACCGACTGGTCGGCGAGGTCGTCCAGCACCGCGCGAAGAAGAGCCGACGCAACTTCTTCATGCTGGCGGCCGGTGTCGCCCTGATCGTCGGCGGCCCGACCGCGGTGTTCGCGACGACGGGCGGCGGCGACGAGGACCCACAGAACAACGTGCTCTCCAGTCCGGCGCAGGATTCCTTCATGCACATGGAGGCCAAGGACAAGGTCTCGTCCACCGACGCGTCCACCGCGGTCACCGCCACGGTCGGCACGGAGTCCAAGGCCTGGGGCACGCACGCGGTCCTGGAGCTGAAGAACGTCAAGGGCCCGGAGAAGTGCTCGCTCATCGCCGTCGGCAAGAACGGCGAGCGCGAGACCGTCACCTCCTGGTCCGTCCCGGAGTGGGGCTACGGCATCAAGAACGCCAAGACGGAGCAGGCCAGGAACCCGCTCTACGTCCACGGCGGCGCCGCCTTCACCCCGGACCAGATCGATCACTTCGAGGTCCTGACCTTCAGCGGGAAGAAGCTCGTTTCGGTCAAGGCATGACACGTCGAGGCGAGTGGTGAACGGACCCCGGTCGGGCGCATAGCCTGTCGGGGTCCTTTTCGCGTACGGTAGACGGCTGCCCAGCACGTCAGAAGGGGGCCCGGGTGGCCGCTCAGGTTCAGCAGGAAACGCTCGACTCCGCTCACGACTCGGTGCGTGAGAAGGAGATCGGCGTCGAACAGGAACATCTGGACCGGGTGTACCGGCGCCTCGAGGAGAAGATCCATGAGGCCGAGTTCCTGATGAACGACGCGGCCCAGCGTGGTCAGGTCGGCACTCCAGGCGCGCTCGCCGAGCGGGACGCCCAGGTCTTCCGCGCAGGCGTCCATCTGAATCGCCTGAACAACGAGTTCGAGGACTTCCTCTTCGGCCGTATCGACCTGCTCCTCGGCAAGGACGGCAAGAAGGGCCCGGACGGCGCGTACACCGCCCTCGAGCCGGCGGAGGGCGCCGTCCGCCCCGACAGCACCGCCGACATCGCCGAGACCCTCCACATCGGCCGCATCGGCGTCCTGGACTCGGAGTACGCGCCACTGGTCATCGACTGGCGGGCCCCGGCGGCCGCTCCCTTCTACCGGTCGACCCCGGTCGACCCGGGCCGGGTCGTACGCCGCCGGGTCATCCGCTCCAAGGGCCGCCAGGTGCTCGGCGTCGAGGACGACCTGATGCGCCCCGAGCTGAAAGCCTTCCTCGACGGCGGCGAACTGTCCGTCATCGGCGACGGCGCCCTCATGGCCGCCCTCGGCCAGGCCCGCAGCCACACCATGCGCGACATCGTCGCCTCCATCCAGGCCGAACAGGACATGGTCATCCGTGCCCCCGCCGCCTCGGTGACGTACGTCGAGGGCGGCCCGGGCACGGGCAAGACGGCCGTCGCCCTGCACCGGGCCGCCTACCTCCTCTACCAGGACCGGCGCCGGTACGCGGGCGGCATCCTGATCGTCTCCCCGACCCCGCTGCTGGTGGCGTACACCGAGGGAGTCCTGCCGTCCCTCGGTGAGGAGGGCCAGGTCGCCATCCGCGCGATCGGCTCACTGGCCGAGGACACGGGCGGCGTAGAGGCCACGCTGTACGACTCCCCGGCCGTGGCCCGGGCCAAGGGCTCGTACCGCATGCTCAAGGTGCTGCGGAAGGCCGCCCGGGGCGCGCTGGAGTCGAGTGAGGCGCCCACCCGCCTCCGGGTCGTCGCCTTCGGCCGCCGCCTCGAACTGGAGGCCCCCGAACTCGACCGCATCCGCCGCAACGCGCTCGGCGGCACGGCCCCCGTCAACCTCCTGCGCCCCCGCGCCCGAAAGCTCCTCCTCGACGCCCTGTGGGCCCGGTCGGGGGCGGCCGGCCGTCACAGCGACCCGGAGCTGGCCGCGGAGCTGCGTTCCTCCTTCGACGAGGACATCACGAGCGAGGACGACTTCATCGCCTTCCTCGACGCCTGGTGGCCCGAGCTGACGCCGCGCGGAGTGCTGGCGGCCATGGCCGACGAGCGCTGCCTCGGCCGCTGGGCCCGGCGCATCCTCAACCCGGGTGAGGTCCGCCGTGTCGCCCGTTCCCTGAAACGGGAGGGCCTCTCGGTCCACGACGTCGCCGTGCTGGACGAACTCCAGGCCGTCCTCGGCCTCCCGGCCCGCCCCAGGAAGAGGCGCGACCTCGACCCGCTGGACCAGCTCACGGGCCTGGAGGAGCTGATGCCCGTACGCGAGGAGACCCAGCGGGAGCGGGCCGAGCGGCTGGCGCAGGAGCGGACCGAGTACGCGCACGTCATCGTCGACGAGGCGCAGGACCTGACCCCGATGCAGTGGCGGATGGTGGGCCGTCGCGGCCGACACGCGACCTGGACGGTCGTGGGGGACCCCGCCCAGTCGTCCTGGTCCGACCCGGACGAGGCGGCCGAGGCCCGCGACGAGGCCCTGGGCACCCGCCCCCGCCGCCGCTTCACCCTCACCGTCAACTACCGCAACCCCGCCGAGATCGCCGCACTGGCGGCGAAGGTGCTGGCGCTGGCCATGCCGGGCTCCGAGTCCCCCTCGGCGGTCCGTTCCACCGGCGTCGAGCCCCGCTTCGTCGCCGCCGCCCGCGACACCCTCTCCCGCACGGTCCGCTCGGAGGCCGCCCGCCTCCTGGACCTCGTCGACGGCACCGTCGGCGTCGTCGTCGCGATGAACCGCCGCGAGGAGGCCCGCCGGTGGCTGGCCGGGCTCGGAGACCGTGTCGTGGCTCTCGGCAGCCTGGAGGCCAAGGGCCTGGAGTACGACGCGACGGTGGTCGTCTCACCGGCGGAGATCGCCGACGAGTCCCCGGCGGGGCTGAGGGTGCTGTACGTCGCCCTCACCCGGGCGACCCAGCAGCTGACCCTGGTGTCGGGGGAGCGGGACGAGCCGGACGAGACGGGTGTACCCGACCTGTTGAGGGACTGACCCGGAGAGTCGGTCGGCTGCGGGTGGCGGGTGGCGCGAGCAACCACACGCCACCCGCACCCGCCGAACCACCCCGACCCCCCGAGTTCGAAGGTGCCCCGAAAACAACTCCCGTACGGAATGGCCTTACGGGATCTGTTTGTTAGCCTGGGTGTGGCACCGGCTCGATCCAAGCCCCCGGGCCCAACCTTCGTCGCTCAGAGCGACCACTTGCCGCGAGGCGAGCATGGCGGGTCGGTGCCACTGAACACGGGAGAGGTCCACGTCGAATGTGACGTGGACCTCTTCTCGTTGAGAACAAAACGTTCGCAACTCCGGACGGCTAACGCCTACTCGGCGGTAGGTGCGACGATCGGACCGCAAAACGCAGCAAACGCAGTAGCAGCGAAAGCAGAGGAAGTCGGCCATGGCAACGGCGCCCAGCGTCTCCTACTCGATGACGGTCCGGCTGGAGGTGCCCGCGAGCGGAACCGCGGTCTCCCAGCTCACCGGAGCCGTCGAGTCCCACGGAGGCTCGGTGACCGGCCTCGACGTGACCGCCTCCGGCCACGAGAAGCTCCGCATCGACGTCACCATCGCCGCGACCTCCACGGCCCACGCCGACGAGATCGTCGAGCAGCTGCGCCACATCGAGGGCGTCACGCTCGGCAAGGTCTCCGACCGTACGTTCCTGATGCACCTCGGCGGCAAGATCGAGATGCAGTCCAAGCACCCCATCCGCAACCGTGACGACCTCTCGATGATCTACACGCCGGGCGTGGCCCGCGTCTGCATGGCGATCGCCGAGAACCCCGAGGACGCCCGTCGCCTCACCATCAAGCGCAACTCCGTTGCGGTCGTGACGGACGGCTCCGCCGTGCTGGGCCTCGGCAACATCGGCCCCAAGGCCGCGCTGCCCGTCATGGAGGGCAAGGCGGCCCTCTTCAAGCGGTTCGCCGGCATCGACGCCTGGCCGCTCTGCCTGGACACCCAGGACACCGACGCGATCGTCGAGATCGTCAAGGCCATCGCCCCCGGCTTCGCGGGCATCAACCTGGAGGACATCTCCGCGCCCCGCTGCTTCGAGATCGAGGCCCGCCTGCGCGAGGCCCTCGACATCCCCGTCTTCCACGACGACCAGCACGGCACCGCGATCGTCGTCCTCGCCGCCCTGACGAACGCACTTCGCGTCGCCGGCAAGGCGATCGGGGACATCCGCGTCGTCATGTCGGGCGCCGGCGCGGCCGGTACGGCCATCCTCAAGCTGCTCATCGCCGCCGGGGTGAAGAACGCCGTCGTGGCCGACATCCACGGTGTCGTGCACTGCGACCGCGCCGACCTCGTCGACGCCGCCACCGACTCGCCGCTGCGCTGGATCGCCGACAACACCAACCCCGAGGGCCTCACGGGCACGCTCAAGGAGGCCGTGCGCGGCGCCGACGTGTTCATCGGCGTCTCGGCCCCGAACGTCCTCGACGGCGACGACGTGGCTGCCATGGCCGACGACGCGATCGTGTTCGCGCTCGCGAACCCGGACCCCGAGGTCGACCCCGCGATCGCCCGGCAGACGGCGGCCGTCGTGGCCACCGGCCGCTCCGACTTCCCGAACCAGATCAACAACGTGCTGGTCTTCCCCGGTGTCTTCCGCGGTCTCCTCGACGCCCAGTCCCGCACCGTCAACACGGAGATGATGCTCGCCGCGGCGACCGCTCTCGCGGACGTCGTCACCGAGGACGAGCTGAACGCGAACTACATCATCCCGAGCGTCTTCAACGACAAGGTCGCGGGCGCGGTCGCCGGGGCGGTGCGCGAGGCCGCGAAGGCGGCGGCGTCGGTCTGAGCCCCGCTGTGACGGTTGCCACGGCGCCGCGTCACCGGCGCGTCGCGGGGCCGGACGGCTTCTGCCGCCCTTTAGTGTGGCGGCCAAGCTCAGGCCTGCCGGGCCCTGCGGTCCGCTCCGCGGGCGGACGCCGCGCCACCGTGGCGATGGTGGCGCTTTCCGTGTGACTCCCAAGGGTGTTCGTGTGACTCCCAGGGGTGCCGGATTGGCTTTCCCGCCGCAGGTGAGTGCAGGATGCGTTTCTGGGCGCGAGGGTCTGACGACGGACCCGGGTCCGCCTCAACGGCAAGAAGAACACGGGAGTAACAACATGAACCGCAGTGAGCTGGTGGCCGCGCTGGCCGACCGCGCCGAGGTGACCCGCAAGGACGCCGACGCCGTGCTGGCCGCGTTCGCCGAGGTCGTCGGCGACATCGTCGCCAAGGGCGACGAGAAGGTCACCATCCCCGGCTTCCTGACCTTCGAGCGCACCCACCGGGCCGCTCGCACCGCTCGCAACCCGCAGACCGGCGACCCGATCCAGATCCCGGCCGGCTACAGCGTGAAGGTCTCCGCGGGCAGCAAGCTCAAGGAAGCGGCCAAGGGCAAGTGACGCCGCCGCCCGTACGCCGTCCGGCGTGCGAGGCGCAGTAACGCCAGTGGGGCGGTCTCCCGGTCGGGAAACCGCCCCATCGGCGTGTGTACGGACTGTACGGCTGTGCCTCTGGCCGAGCGCCTTGCCCGGCAGTTCGGCCTTGGCGCCCAGTTCCATGAGCTGTTCCATGCTGTGTTCATCCGGGGGGTGACCCCCGGACCCCGGCCGGGAGCAGCGGTGGCCTTCTGCGGTGGTTGTGTGGTTGCTCTCGGCCTCAGCCGAGCGCCTTGCCCGGCAGTTCGACCTTCGCGCCCAGTTCCATGAGCTTTTCCATGAAGTTCTCGTAGCCGCGGTTGATGAGTTCGATGCCGTGGACCCGGGAGGTGCCCTGGGCGGCGAGGGCGGCGATGAGGTAGGAGAAGCCGCCGCGGAGGTCGGGGATGACCAGGTCGGCGCCCTGGAGCCGGGTGGGGCCGGACACGACGGCGGAGTGCAGGAAGTTGCGCTGGCCGAAGCGGCAGACGGAGCCGCCGAGGCACTCGCGGTAGAGCTGGATGTGCGCGCCCATCTGGTTCAGCGCCGAGGTGAAGCCCAGCCGGGACTCGTAGACCGTCTCGTGGACGATCGAGAGGCCGGTGGCCTGTGTCAGGGCGACGACCAGAGGCTGCTGCCAGTCGGTCTGGAAGCCGGGGTGGACGTCCGTCTCCAGCGCGATCGACTTCAGATGGCCGCCGGGGTGCCAGAAGCGGATGCCCTCGTCGTCGATCTCGAAGGCGCCGCCCACCTTCCGGTAGGTGTTCAGGAACGTCATCATCGAGCGCTGCTGGGCGCCCCGGACGTAGATGTCGCCTTCGGTCGCCAGCGCGGCGGACGCCCAGGAGGCGGCCTCCAGGCGGTCCGGGAGGGCTTTGTGGTTGTAGCCGCCGAGCGAGTCCACACCGGTGATGCGGATCGTGCGGTCGGTGTCCATCGCGATGATGGCGCCCATCTTCTGCAGGACGCAGATGAGGTCTTCGATCTCCGGCTCGATCGCCGCGTTCGCGAGCTCCGTGACACCCTCCGCGAGGACGGCCGTGAGCAGCACCTGCTCGGTCGCGCCCACCGACGGGTACGGCAGCTGGATCTTCGTGCCGCGCAGCCGCCGCGGCGCCTCCAGGTACTGGCCGTCGTCCCGCTTCTCGATCTTCGCGCCGAACTGCCGCAGCACCTCGAAGTGGAAGTCGATCGGTCGGCCGCCGATGTCGCAGCCGCCGAGACCGGGGATGAAGGCGTGGCCGAGCCGGTGCAGCAGCGGACCGCAGAACAGGATCGGGATGCGCGACGAGCCCGCGTGGGCGTCGATGTCGGCGACGTTCGCGCTCTCCACGTTCGTCGGGTCCATCACCAGCTCGCCCGGCTCGTCACCCGGGCGGACCGTTACGCCATGCAGCTGCAGCAGCCCGCGTACGACCCGCACATCGCGGATGTCGGGCACGTTGCGCAGCCGGCTCGGACCGCTGCCGAGCAGCGCGGCGACCATGGCCTTGGGTACGAGGTTCTTCGCACCGCGGACACGGATCTCGCCACTGAGCGGGGTGCCGCCGTGTACAAGCAGTACGTCGTCAGAGCCGTTGACGGTCATGGATCTCGCGTTCCGTGGAGTTGGGCAGAGGCTTTCCGGCGTGGACGGACGGCCGGCGGACCCGTTGTGCGGGACCGGCGCGCCGTGGGCCGGAGAGCTAGCGTAATCGCCGCCCACCCCCCTTCCGTAAGCCCAAGTGCCTCTCAGCCACGTCATGGGTTTGCCACAACACGAACCGTTCACCACCGGCAACACGCCGTCACCGTCACGGCCGTGCGCCCCGGTCGCTTCCCCGTGGCGTGAGCTGCATTCACACCGCTACCGGCATTGGCTCCCCGCACGCGGGCAGGATGCGGGATCATGTCTGGCATGACCGAGGTGTCCTCGCTCACAGGGCGGCTGCTCGTGGCCACGCCCGCCCTGGCGGACCCGAACTTCGACCGCGCTGTCGTGCTGCTCCTCGACCACGACGAGAAGGGCTCGCTCGGCGTGGTCCTCAACCGGCCGACCCCGGTGGGCGTCGGCGACATCCTGGAGGGCTGGGCGGAACTCGCCGGCGAACCCGGAGTCGTCTTCCAGGGGGGCCCGGTGCAACTGGACTCGGCGCTCGGAATCGCGGTGATACCCGGTGGCGGCTCCGTGGACCGGACCCCGCTCGGCTGGCGGCGCGTGCACGGCGCGATCGGCCTCGTCGACCTCGAGGCCCCGCCGGAGCTGCTGGCCTCCGCGCTCGGCTCGCTGCGTATCTTCGCCGGGTACGCGGGCTGGGGGCCCGGCCAGTTGGAGGACGAACTGGTTGAGGGGGCCTGGTACGTCGTCGAGTCCGAACCCGGCGACGTCTCCTCACCCTGCCCGGAGAGACTCTGGCGCGAGGTCCTGCGCCGCCAGCGCAACGATCTCGCGATGGTGGCCACGTACCCGGACGACCCTTCGCTCAACTGATGCCTGTGAGCTTCAGTACCCTTGGCGTCATGAGCACTCTTGAGCCCGAGCGCGGTACTGGTACGGGGACCCTCGTCGAGCCGACGCCGCAGACGTCGCACGGCGATGGTGACCACGAGCGCTTCGCCCACTATGTCCAGAAGGACAAGATCATGGCGAGCGCCCTCGACGGCACGCCCGTCGTGGCGTTGTGCGGCAAGGTGTGGGTCCCGGGCCGTGACCCGAAGAAGTACCCCGTGTGCCCCATGTGCAAGGAGATCTTCGAGTCCCTCGGCGCCGGCGGCGGCGACCAGGGCGGCAAGGGCGACGGCAAGCAGTAGCCGGCCGGCCGGACGTACCCCCGGGTGCGGGATGCCGGCTCGCTGAGCATGGCCGCGGTGCCTGTTGGGCGGGTGCCGCGGTCTCGTCGTGCGTGAGGGTGGGGGATGGCGGGCGAGGAGAGCACCAAGACCGCCGAGCTGTTGGAGCGGGCGTGGCGGCTGGCCGGGAAACACCGGTACCGCGAGGCCCGCGCGCTCGTCGAGAAGACCGAGCCGGAGAGCCCGGCCGAGCTGGTGCTCGCCGCGCGGGTGCTGCTGGAACTCCGCGATCCGTATGTGGCGTTGCCGCTCGCGCGCAGGGCGCTGGCTCTTGAGGAGGGGCTCTGGCGTGCGTATGTGGTGATCGCCTTCGCCCACCTGCGGGGCAGGGCGACGCACCAGGAGGGCGTCGTGGCGGCTCGCATGGCCGTACGGCTGGCGCCGGACGAGCCCGAGCCGTACGCGGCGCTCGGGTACGCGTTGGTCAAGCGGGACGGACCCAAGTCCGCCGAGAGCCGGGCGGCGTACGAGCGGGCCAAGGAGCTGGCGGGCGGGACGGGCAGGAAGCGGTTGCGTCCACCGGGGGCGCCGCGGCCCGTCGTGGGATGGGTGTGGCCCGCCGTGGTGATGGCCTTCGGGGTGCTCACCCTGATCGTCCCGGAGGACCTGCGTCTGCTGTTCCAGGCGATCCTGTGGCTGGTGTTCCTGGTCTCCCTGGCCGGCGTCGTGCGGCCGTGGCCGGCGGGCATGTCCTGGCGCGAGGCTCGCCGCAGACGGCGGTCGAGAGAGAACGATTTCGGCCGTTGATCGCCGAACTCCCGCATTCCCGGCCCCTGGCCGCCATGGTTGCGTTGCACGGAGTGCTTCTGCCGGTCACAAGGTGGTTGAGACCTCTTGTGGGCATTGTCATGTACTCCCTAGCCTCCGGGGTGTTGTAGAGAGCAAAACGCTCGTTGCGCATGTTGCAACGCTCCGCTCCCCCCTCGGAGGACGTTCCATGAAGCTCGCCGCCAGACTCGCCGCGCCCGTAGCGGCCCTAGCCCTCGCGGGGCTGACCGCCTGTGCCCCGCAGACCTCCGACAACTCCTCCTCCGGGGAGGACGAGAAGACCGGCACGCTCCGTGTCTGGCTCTTCCAGGAGGTGAGCAACGAGCCGAAGCAGAAGGTCGTCGACAAGGTGGTCGACGCCTTCGAGAAGGCGCACGACGGCGCGAAGGTGAAGATCGAGTACATCCCCGTCGAGACCCGCGCCCAGCGCATCAAGGCCGCCTTCAACGACCCGAAGAGCGCCCCGGACCTCATGGAGTTCGGCAACACCGACACGGCCGGCTATGTGAAGGACGGCGGACTCGCCGACGTCACCACGGCGTTCAACGACTGGTCCGAGTCCAAGGACTCCGACCCGACCGCCAAGACCTCCGTGACGGTCGACGGCAAGATCTACGGGGCGCCCTTCTTCGTGGGCGTGCGCGCGCTGTACTACCGCACCGATGTCTTCGAGGAACTCGGTCTCCAAGCCCCGAAGTCCCTGGACGAGTTGACGGCCACCGCGAAGAAGATCCGCGCGGCCAAGCCCGACCTGTACGGGCTCGTCGTCGGCGGCGCCTACACCTACGGCGCGATGCCCTTCGTCTGGGCCAACGGCGGCGAGATAGCCGAGGGCAAGGGCGGCTCGTACGCCTCCACGATCGACAGCGCGGCCGCCCAGAAGGGCATCGAGGCGTACACCTCGCTCTTCGGCGACGACAACTGCCCCGCCGCCAAGTGCGCGGGCATGGGCGGCAACGACACGGTCACCGCGTTCGCCGCCGGCAAGGCGGGCATGGCGATCGGCGGCGACTTCAGCCACGCGGCCGTGGAGGCCGGCAAGGTCAAGGGCAAATACGCGGTGGTACCGCTGCCTGGCGTGAAGTCCGGTTCGGTGGCCCCGGCGTTCGCGGGCGGCAACAACGTCGGCGTCCTGAAGAGCACCACGCACCGCACCCTCGCCGTCGACCTGATGAAGCGGCTGGCGTCCAAGGAGACCCAGGGCGAACTCTTCGACGCGATGGGCTTCCTGCCGACGTACACCGACGTACGGGCCGAGGCTGCCAAGGAGGAGCCGTTCATCGAGCCGTTCGTGACGACGCTGTCGTCCGGGACGAAGTTCGTGCCCGCCTCCCCGGCGTGGGCGCAGATCGACGCCTCGCTGGTGCTGCCGACGATGTTCCAGGAGGTCGTCAGCGGCAAGAAGGACGTGGCGGAGGCGTCGAAGGACGCGGCGACGCAGATGAACGACGCGTTCAGCTCCGCCGGCTGAACCGATGGCGGCGCACGACACGGTCGAGAAGACCGCCGGACGGGTCGCGCTCACCAGAGCCGCGACCCGCCCGCCCCGCAAACGCGAATGGGCCCCCTGGGTCTATCTCGCCCCCGCGCTCGTCGTCCTCGGCGGGCTCCTCGTCTACCCCGTCTACCAACTCGGCCTGATCTCGCTCCTGGAGTACACCCAGGCACAGGTCAGCGGCGGCGAACCGACCCGCTTCCAGGGCTTCGCGAACTACGCGGAGCTCTTCGGGGACCCCGAGTTCTGGCAGGTTCTGCTGGCCACGGTCGTCTTCGCGGGGGCCTGTGTGGTGTCCACGCTCGCCGTCGGGTGCGCGCTGGCCGTGCTGCTGACACGAGTACGGGCCGTGCCGCGCCTCGCGCTGATGCTGGCGGCGCTCGGGGCGTGGGCGACCCCCGCGATCACCGGCTCCACGGTCTGGCTGCTCCTGTTCGACCCGGACTTCGGCCCGGTCAACCGGATCCTGGGACTGGGGGACCACTCCTGGACGTACGGGCGTTACAGCGCCTTCTTCCTCGTCCTGCTCGAAGTGGTGTGGTGCTCCTTCCCGTTCGTGATGGTGACCGTCTACGCGGGCATCCGCTCCGTGCCCTCCGAGGTCCTGGAGGCCGCGGCCCTGGACGGCGCCTCGCAGTGGCGGATCTGGCGGTCGGTCCTCGCGCCGATACTCCGCCCGATCCTCGTCGTCGTCACCATTCAGTCGATCATCTGGGACTTCAAGGTCTTCACCCAGATCTATGTGATGACGGGCGGCGGCGGTATCGCGGGCCAGAACCTCGTACTGAACGTGTACGCCTACCAGAAGGCCTTCGCGTCCTCGCAGTACAGCCTCGGTTCGGCGATCGGTGTGGTGATGCTGGTCATGCTGCTGGCGGTCACCCTGGTGTATTTGCGACTGCTGCGCAGGCAAGGGGAGGAGCTGTGAATTCGTCGGGTTTCCCGCGGCGGCCCTGGCGGCTCGCCGCGGAGGCATCGGCCCTGGTCATCGCCGTCGTGGTGGCGTTCCCGCTTTACTGGATGGCGCTGAGCGCCTTCAAGCCGGCGGGGGAGATCGAGTCGACCGAGCCCCGGCCCTGGACCCTCGCGCCGACCCTGGATTCGTTCCGCCGCGTCTTCGGGCAGGAGGAATTCGGCCGCTACTTCGTCAACAGCCTTGTCGTCGCCTGCACCGTGGTGGTTGTCTCCGCGCTCATCGCGTTTCTCGCGGCGACGGCGGTCACCCGATTCCGCTTCCGCTTCCGGACCACCTTGCTGATCATGTTCCTGGTGGCCCAGATGGTGCCCGTGGAGGCGCTGACCATCCCCCTCTTCTTCCAGATGCGGGACTTCGGCCAACTGAACACCCTGGGTTCGCTGATCCTGCCTCACATCGCCTTCTCGCTGCCGTTCGCGATCTGGATGCTGCGCGGCTTTGTGAAGGCGGTACCGGAAGCGCTGGAGGAGGCGGCCTACCTCGACGGGGCGAGCCGTTCCCGATTCCTCTGGCAGATCCTTTTCCCGCTCGTCTTCCCGGGGTTGGTGGCCACCAGCGTCTTCTCCTTCATCTCGGCCTGGAACGACTTCCTGTTCGCCAAGTCGTTCATCATCAGCGACACGTCGCAGTCGACCCTGCCGATGGCCCTCCTGGTGTTCTACAAGCCCGAAGAGCCGGACTGGGGCGGCGTGATGGCGGCGTCCACGGTGATGACCGTTCCGGTGCTGATCTTCTTCGTACTCGTACAGCGACGGCTGGTCTCCGGACTGGGCGGCGCGGTCAAGGACTGACGTGAGTGAACTGATTCCCGCGCCCCGCAGCGTCGACGCCGGCTCCGGCGAGGTGCGGCTGACGGAGTACTCCCAGCTCTACGCCGACACCGCGACGGAGGGCGTCGGCCACTGGCTGCGCACCGTCCTGCGGGAGGCCACCGGCCTGCCTCTGCGCGAGGGGCGGGAGCTCGACGACACCGACGAGGACGGCATCGGGCTCCAGCTCGACCCCGGGCTCGGTCCCGAGGAGTACCGCCTGGTCAGCGATTCGTCCGGCGTCCTCATCGAGGGCGGCAGCGCGGCCGGTGTCTTCTGGGGCGCCCAGACACTGCGGCAGCTCCTCGGCCCCGACGCGTACCGCAGGGCCCCGCTCGGTCGCGACCGCACCTGGGCCGTGCCGCACGTCACGATCGAGGACGCCCCCCGCTTCGGCTGGCGCGGCCTCATGCTGGACGTCGCCCGCCACTTCATGCCCAAGGACGGAGTCCTCCGCTACCTGGACCTGATGGCCGCGCACAAACTCAACGTCCTCCACTTCCACTTGACGGACGACCAGGGCTGGCGGATCGAGATCGAGCGATACCCGAGGCTGACGGAGGTCGGTTCCTGGCGGGCGCGCACGAAATTCGGCCATCGCGCGTCACCCCTCTGGGAGGAGAAGCCGCACGGCGGTTACTACACGAAGGACGACATCCGTGAGATCGTCGCCTACGCGGCCGAGCGGCATATCACCGTGGTCCCCGAGATCGACATCCCGGGACACAGCCAGGCCGCCATCGCCGCGTATCCGGAACTGGGCAACACCGATGTCATCGACACGACCTCCCTCACCGTCTGGGACACCTGGGGCATCAACAAGAACGTACTCGCCCCCACTGACAACACCCTGTGCTTCTACGAGGGGGTGTTCGAGGAAGTCCTGGAGTTGTTCCCTTCGGCCTTCGTGCACATCGGCGGCGACGAGTGCGCCAAGGACCAGTGGAAGGAGTCGGCCACCGCGCAGGCGCGCATCCGGGAGCTGGGGCTCGCGGACGAGGACGAGTTGCAGTCGTGGTTCATCCGGCACTTCGGCAACTGGCTGACCGCGCGGGGGCGTCGCCTGATCGGATGGGACGAGATCCTGGAGGGCGGGAGCCGAGCCGAAGGGCGGATCGGAGCGCCCGGAGGCGAGGCGACGAACAGCAGCCTCGCGCCGGGGGCGGCCGTGTCGTCCTGGCGGGGCTACGCGGGCGGCGTGACAGCGGCCCGCGCGGGCCACGACGTGGTCATGTGCCCCGAGCAGCAGGTGTATCTGGACCACCGTCAGGACGGCGGCCCCGACGAGCCGGTGCCCATCGGCTACGTACGCACCCTGCAGGACGTCTTCCGGTTCGAGCCGGTTCCACCGGAGTTGACGCCCGACGAGGCACGGCACGTGCTGGGTACCCAGGCCAATGTGTGGACCGAGGTGATGGAGGACCCCGCGCGCGTGGATTACCAGACGTTCCCGCGTCTGGTGGCCTTCGCCGAGGTGGCCTGGAGCCGGCTGCCGGCCCCCGCCGAGCGTGACTTCGCCGACTTCGAGCGCCGGATGGCGGCCCATTACCCACGACTTGACGCCTTGGGGGTCGGTTATCGGCCGCCTTCGGGGCCGCGCCCGTGGCAGCGGCGACCCGGCGTGCTCGGACGTCCGATCGAGGGGACGCCCCCGAACGTGTGAGGCGACGGCGAACCCGTAGGACCGAAGCGCGTGTTCTGCGACGGTGGCCTCAGAGGAACAAGAGACACAAGAGACACAAGGGGGCACGTGACGCCGGAAGTGGCAATCGGTACCTATTGGTGATGTCGCGCCAAAACGGACCATCTCTCGGGTGAGGTGGGCGAATGCCTCCTAGCGGACCCCCGCGTTCGGGCCTCGCGAGAATGTGCCAGAGTTGCCACGTCCGCCCTGTCAGCACGTACCGTACGGCAACACAGGCGGACCAGGTGGGGCAGCGGGAAGGGGCATCCGGTTTGACCACGCACGCACCGCAGGCGGCGCAGGCCGTGACTCTGCCCGGCTCGCTGGACGAGGCCGTGGCGGCCCTCGCCGCCATGCCCTGGGCGGTTCCGGTGGCGGGCGGCACGGACCTCATGGCCGCGGTCAACTCCGGGCAGCTCAGGCCCGCCGCGCTGGTCGGGCTCGGCAAGATCAGCGAGATCCGCGGCTGGCAGTACCAGGACGGACACGCCCTGCTGGGCGCCGGACTGACGCACGCCCGGATGGGGCGCCCGGACTTCGCGGCGCTCATCCCGGCGCTCGCCGCCGCCGCGCGCGCCGCCGGACCACCACAGATCCGCAACGCCGGCACCCTCGGCGGCAACATCGCGACGGCCGCCCCCACCGGGGACGCGCTGCCCGTGCTGGCCGCCCTGGAGGCCACACTGATCATCGCGGGCCCGGGCGGGGCCCGCCGTGAGATGCCCGTCTCGCATCTGCTGGCCGGCATGGAGATGCTGCGCCCCGGCGAACTCATCGGCTTCGTGCGCGTGCCGTTGCTGCACGCGCCCCAGGTCTTCCTGAAGGCCACCGGCCGCACCGGCCCCGGCCGCGCGACCGCCTCCGTCGCCCTCGTCCTCGATCCCGCCCGGCGCGGGGTGCGGTGCGCCGTCGGAGCCATAGCGCCGATGCCGCTGCGGCCCCTGGACGCCGAGACCTGGGTCGGTCAGCTGATCGACTGGGACGGCGAGCGCACCCTCGTCCCCGAGGCACTGCAGGCCTTCGGCGAGTACGTCGCCGCCGCCTGCATCCCCGACCCGGCCCCCGAGGTCGACGGCTCCGTACCACCGCTTCCGCCCGCCGTACTGCATCTGCGGCGCACCGTCGCCGCGCTGGCCCGACGAGCACTGGGGAGGGCACTGTCGTGACCGACGACCAGCACGGAGAGGGCACCCCGCAGCAGGGGGGCCAGAGCGGCTGGGAGCGGCTGCCGCAGGGCGACTACGACGACGGCGCCACCACGTTCGTACAGCTCCCCGAGGGGGGCATCGACGCGCTCCTCGCCGCCGACAGCCCGCTCGCCGCGCCCGGCCACGGCTATGTGCCGCCGCAGATAGCGGCCAACAACACCGACACGGCCAACACCGCCGGAACCGACCCGTCCGCCCCGGGCGACTGGGCGATGCCGGCCGGGGGCGCCCAGTGGCACGACCCGAACGCCGGGCAGCCGCAGCCCCCGACGCAGGACGGTTTCACGTACAACCCCGGCTCGACCGGGCAGTGGACGTTCGAGGAGCCGGCCGCGCAGGAGGGCGTCGCTCCCGGTCACGATGTGACCGGCGAGTGGTCGATTCCGGTCGCCGGAGGCGATCTTCCGGACGAATCCGGTGAGTTCAGCACGTCGGCCCTCGTCGAGCAGTGGGGCGGCAACCCGCCCGCCACGCTTCCCGGCGGCGCCGCCGCGCCCTGGGCGACCGAGCAGATCGGCACGGCGTGGACCGCGCCGCCGCCCCCGGACCGGGCCGAGGAGCACACGGCCGAGGACCGTACGGCAGGGGAGAGCGCGGCAGGCGGGGCCGCGGAGGCCCCCGGGGAGCCCTCCGCGGCCTCTGGAGAGGCGTACGCGGATCCGGCCTCAGAGACCCCCGGGGAGGCCCCGGAAGCCGCCCAGGAGCCCGCTGAGGCGATCGGCGAGGCCGACGCGGAGGCCGCGGGCCCCGAGCGGCCGGAGGAGCCGGAGACGGTCGCCGCGACCGACGGGACCGACACCGAGGACGACCCGGCCCCGGCCGACGAGCCCGCCCCGACCCCGCCCCCGCACGACGACCACCCCCTCGCCTCGTACGTCCTGCGCGTCAACGGCACCGACCGGCCCGTCAGCGACGCCTGGATCGGCGAGTCGCTGCTCTACGTGCTGCGCGAGCGGCTCGGCCTCGCGGGCGCCAAGGACGGCTGCTCGCAGGGCGAGTGCGGCGCCTGCAACATCCAGGTCGACGGCCGGCTCGTGGCGTCCTGCCTGGTGCCCGCCGTCACCGCCGCGGGCAGCGAGGTGCGCACCGTCGAGGGCCTTGCCGCCGACGGGCAGCCCTCGGACGTACAGCGGGCCCTCGCCAAGTGCGGTGCCGTGCAGTGCGGTTTCTGCGTGCCCGGTATGGCGATGACCGTGCACGACCTCCTCGAGGGCAACCCCGCCCCCACCGATTTGGAGACCCGCCAGGCGCTCTGCGGCAACCTCTGCCGCTGCTCCGGCTACCGGGGCGTCCTGGCGGCCGTCCGCGACGTCGTCGCCGGACGCGAGGCGCACACGGCGGCCGAGAACGAGGCCGCCGCGGATCCCGACGAGGCCCGCATCCCGCACCAGGCGGGCCCCGGCGCGGGCGGCGTCAACACGGCGGCGTACGACTCCCGGGGAGCACCCCCACCGGCACCGCACGACCCCGACCGGTCCTACGGCGGCCAGGGGTTGTCGTTCACCGGCCCGGACGACACGTACGGTGGCCAGGGCCAGTCGTTCGGCGGTCAGGACGACTCGTACGGTGGCCAGGGCCAGTCGTTCGCCGGCCAGGGCGACACCTACGGTGGCCAGGGCCAGTCGTTCGGCGGTCAGGACGACTCGTACGGCGGTCAAGGTCAGTCGTTCGCCGGCCAGGGCGACACCTACGGCGGTCAAGGTCAGTCGTTCGCCGGTCAGGACGACTCGTACGGCGGTCAGGGCCGGTCGTTCGGCCAGGACGGAGGCCAGGCGTGAGCAACGAAACCGTCATCGCGACGCCCGCGGGCCCCGGCGAGGCCGCGCCCGCCCCCGAGCAGCTGCCGCACGGCCTGGGAGTGTCCCTGCCGTCCGCCGACGCCCGGGCCAAGTCGGAGGGCACCTTCCCGTACGCGGCCGACCTGTGGGCCGAGGGCCTGCTGTGGGCCGCCGTGCTCCGCTCGCCGCACCCGCACGCGCGCATCGTGTCCATCGACACGTCCCACGCGCGCGAGATGCCCGGCGTACGGGCCGTCGTCACCCACGAGGACGTGCCGGGCGTCTCCCTGCACGGCCGCGGCAAGGCCGACCGGCCGCTGTTCGCCTCCGAGGTCGTCCGCCACCACGGCGAGCCCATCGCGGCCGTCGCCGCCGACCACCCCGACACCGCGCGGATGGCCGCCGCCGCCGTCATCGTCGAGTACGAGGTACTCGACCCGGTGATCGACCCGGAACAGGCCTTCGAGGCCGAGCCCCTGCACCCCGACGGCAACCTGATCCGCCACATCCCGCTGCGCCACGGCGACCCGAACGCGGCCGGCGAGATCGTCGTCGAGGGCCAGTACCGCATCGGCCGCGCGGACCCGGCCCCCATCGGCGCCGAGGCCGGCCTCGCCGTGCCCCGCCCCGACGGCGGCGTCGAGCTGTACGTGGCCTCCACCGACCCGCACACCGACCGCGACGCGGCCGCCGCCTGCTACGGCCTGGCCCCCGACCGCGTCAAGATCGTCGTCACCGGTGTCCCCGGCGCCACCGCCGACCGCGAGGACCAGGGCTTCCAGCTCCCGCTCGGTCTGCTGGCCCTGAAGACGGGCTGCCCGGTCAAGCTGACGGCGACCCGCGAGGAATCCTTCCTGGGCCACGCCCACCGGCACCCCACCCTGTTGCGCTACCGCCACCACGCGGACGCCGAGGGCAAGTTGATCAAGGTCGAGGCGCAGATCCTGCTCGACGCGGGCGCGTACGCCGACACGTCGTCGGAGGCGCTGGCCGCCGCCGTCTCGTTCGCCTGCGGCCCGTACGTCGTCCCGAACGCCTTCATCGAGGGCTGGGCGGTCCGCACCAACAACCCGCCCTCCGGCCATGTGCGCGGCGAGGGCGCCATGCAGGTCTGCGCCGCGTACGAGGCCCAGATGGACAAGCTGGCGAAGAAGCTGGGCATCGACCCGGCGGAACTGCGTATGCGCAACGTGATGTCCACGGGTGACGTGCTGCCCACGGGCCAGTCCGTGACCTGCCCGGCCCCGGTCGCCGAACTCCTCCAGGCCGTCCAGGAGTTCCCGCTCCCCGCCCTCCCCAAGGACACCCCCGAGGAGGAGTGGCTCCTTCCGGGCGGCCCCGAGGGCGCGGGCGAGCCGGGGGCTGTCCGCCGAGGCGTCGGCTACGGCCTCGGCATGGTCCACATGCTCGGCGCCGAGGGCGCGGACGAGGTCTCGACCGCCACCGTGAAGGTCCACGACGGCATCGCGACCGTGCTGTGCGCGGCCGTCGACACCGGCCAGGGCTTCTCCACCCTCGCCCGGCAGATCGTCCAGGAGACCCTCGGCATCGACGAGGTCCACATCGCCCAGGTCGACACCGACCAGCCGCCGGCGGGCCCGAGCTGCCGCGGCCGCCACACGTGGGTCTCGGGCGGCGCGGTGGAACGAGCGGCCAAGATGGTCCGCACGCAACTGCTGCAACCGCTCGCGCACAAGTTCGGCATGTCCACGGAGCTGTTGCAGATCACCGACGGCAAGATCACGTCGTACGACGGTGTCCTGTCGACCACGGTCGCGGAGGCGATGGACGGCAAGGAACTCTGGGCCACGGCCCAGTGCCGCCCGCACCCCACCGAGCCGCTGGACGGCGCCGGCCAGGGCGACGCCTTCGTGGGCCTGGCGTTCTGCGCGATCCGCGCGGTCGTGGACGTCGACATCGAACTCGGCTCCGTACGGGTCGTGGAACTGGCCGTCGCCCAGGACGTCGGCCGGATCCTCCACCCGACGCAACTCGCCGCGCGTATCGAGGCGGGCGTCACCCAGGGTGTGGGCGTGGCCCTCACGGAGAACCTGCGCACCCCCCGAGGCCTGATCCGCCACCCCGACCTCACCGGCTACGCCCTGCCCACCGCCCTCGACGTCCCCGACATCCAGATCGTCACACTGGTGGAGGAACGGGACGTCATCGCTCCCTTCGGCGCGAAGGCGGCCAGCGCGGTGCCGGTGGTCACGTCTCCGGCGGCCGTCGCGGCGGCCGTCCGGGCGGCCACGGGCCGTCCCGTGAACCGCCTGCCGATCCGGCCGCAGGCGGCGGTGGTGACGGGGGCGTAGACAGCCCCTGACGCAGCTGCTGACGTAGCCCTGAGGTGCGTGTTCGCCCGCACGTCGGGCGTTGTCAGTGGGGCGGCGTATGGTTCTTGGCAGTGGGGAGGACGGCCGCTCGGCGGTGCGGGATCCCCGCTGGGGGAAGCACGCTGCGAACCATGTGCCGGGGGGAGCCATGAGCACAATGACGATGGGGACAATGGGCCTGACGGACCTGAAGGACCTGAACCACTTGAACGACCTGGCGGTGCTGTCCGGGGGACCGGCCACGCGCTCCGGACTGGCGCTGGACCTGCCCGCCCGGCTGCTGGACGAGGAGTTCGGCCAGAGCACGGTGTGGCGCTTCGAGGACTTCGACTTCCCGGCCACGCTCACCCACGAGCCGACCCGCCGCTTTCTGCGGGACATGGGCCTGCCCGAGGACCACGGCTTCTTCCGGCTCGACACGGACATCCCGCTGCCGACCCTCGCCGAGTACTACGCGAACGAACGCCCCGGAGAGTTCGCCCCCGAGCAACTCCCGGCCAGAACCGCCCACTTGATCCGACTCGGCCACTTCGTCGAGGGCAACAGCCTCGTCGTCGACGGCACCACCGGCGCGATCCTCAACTGGAGCGAGCCCGAGTCGACCCTCTGCCCCCTCAACGCCGACATCTCCACCCTCGCCTTCACCCTCTGGCTCCTCCACCGCGAGAAGCGCGAGGGAACAGCCACGGGCTGCTGGGTGGAGACACTGCGCAACAAGGCCTGCGCGGGGCTCTGAAAGTGCCGGGCACGCGACGATGGCCGACCACTGAAAAGCGGTCGGCCATCCCCCCGTGCTGGAGGCCGTGGCGGGAATCGAACCCACGTAACTCGCTTTGCAGGCGAGTCCCTAAACCACTCGGGCACACGGCCGGGTCGAAAGCGTCAGGGTTGTGGTGCCTGTCGTTTCGGACTCGATGTGTAGACCGTAGGCGGGGCCCGGGTGGGGCTCAAGTGGTGCGGGGGCGCTGCAACGGGACTGCCATACGCCGTTCATGAATGGCTGGGCGTACGACGAAGGTCCCGGGTGGTGGGGGACTTCGGACAGGGGCGAATGTCGGTGGTGCCCCTTACGCTGGCGGGCATGGCCGACTCCGAACCGCGTGGCACAGGCGTCACGCAGAGCCCTGCCCCGTCCGCTGTCGCCGATGGCGAGCAGAGCGTGCTGAGTCGCTCCTACCGGGGGCTCAGTATCGGGATCGTCTCGGTCGTGCTGCTGATCGCGTTCGAGGCCATGGCGGTCGGTACGGCCATGCCGGTCGCGGCACGGGAGCTGGACGGGATCTCGGCGTACGGGTTCGCGTTCTCGGCGTACTTCACGACGAGCTTGTTCGGGATGGTGCTGGCGGGGCAGTGGGCGGACCGGCGGGGGCCGTTGGGGGCGCTGACGGCGGGGATCGGTGGCTTCGCCGCCGGTCTGGTGCTGTCGGGGACCGCCGGGACCATGTGGCTCTTCGTCCTCGGGCGGGCCGTGCAGGGGCTCGGTGGCGGGCTGGTGATCGTCGCGTTGTACGTGGTGGTCGGGCGGGCCTACCCGGAGCGGTTGCGGCCGTCGATCATGGCGGCCTTCGCGGCGAGCTGGGTCATCCCGTCCGTGGTCGGCCCGCTCGCCTCGGGCGCGGTGACGGAACAGCTGGGCTGGCGCTGGGTGTTCGTGGGGATTCCGGTGCTGGTGGTGCTGCCGTTGGGGCTGGCGCTGCCGCAGATACGGCGTAAGGCTTCCGGGCCGGTGGAGGGTGCGGGTGCGGAGGGGGCGGTGGCGCCGGGTGGCTCCTCCTTCGACCGTCGGCGCATCCGGCTCGCCTTCGGGATATCGCTCGGGGCCGGGCTGTTGCAGTACGCGGCTCAGGACCTGCGGTGGGGGTCGCTCGTGCCGGCGGTCGTGGGGGTCGGGCTGCTGGTGCCGGCCGTGTTGGGACTGTTGCCACGGGGGACGTATCGGGCGGTGCGGGGGCTGCCGTCGGTGGTGTTGTTGCGCGGGGTGGCGGCGGGGTCGTTCGTGGCGGCCGAGTCCTTCGTGCCGTTGATGCTGGTGACGCAGCGGGGGTTGTCGCCGACGCTCGCCGGGTTCTCGCTCGCGGCGGGTGGGGGGACCTGGGCGCTGGGGTCGTGGGTGCAGGCGCGGGCGCGGGTGGAGCCGTACCGGGAGCGGCTGATGACGGTGGGGATGGTGCTGGTCGCGGCGGCGATCACCACGCTGCCGGGTGCGCTGATCGACTCCGTCCCGGTGTGGACCGTGGCCGTCGCGTGGGCCTTCGGGTGCTTCGGGATGGGGCTCGTCATCTCCTCCACCAGCGTCCTTCTGCTTCAGCTCTCCGCCCCCGAGCAGGCCGGCACCAACTCCGCCGCCCTCCAGATGTCCGACGGCCTCTCCAACGCCCTCCTCCTCGCGGCGGGCGGCGCGGCCTTCGCCGCACTGGGCGGCGGCGCGGTCGCCCATACGACCACCACCACGGCCTCCGGCGCCGGTTCGCACCCGGCCGCCTTCGTCGCGGTGTTCCTGCCGATGGCGGGGGTGGCGTTGGTGGGGGCTTGGGTGACTACGCGGTTGCGGGCCGCTACTCCCTAAGTGGTACTGCTTTGACCCCACCATCTGGTGCCGTTTTGGTATGGCTATGAACCTGCGTCTCCGCGACGACCAGACGGAAGCTCTGAAGCTGCGCGCCGAGGAGGAGGGCACCAGCATGCACGCCATACTGCTGAAAGCCGTGGACGACTATCTGGCCAGGACAGCGCACGAGGCTCTGGTCCGCAAGGCCGCCAAGGAGCAGACCGTCAAGTGGGCCGAGCTGCTGGAGCGGCTCAAGTGACCTGCGTCTACTTGTCGGCCGAGGACGCCCTGGCCATCGCCGAGCTTGCCGTCGATGACCAGAACGTGGTGGTACGGGACGTGGGTCTGCTGGAGTCCGCCGTACACCGCCCCTCTGCCTCGATGTTCGGGCAGGAGGCGTACAACGACGTGTTCGGCAAGGCGGCGGCACTCCTGCAGTCGCTCGTGATCAACCGTCCCCTGGTCGACGGGAACAAGCGCACGGCCTGGACCTCCTGTGTCGTCTTCCTCGCCATGAACGACGTGCAGCTCCGACCGGACATCGACGCCGCCGAACGCCTTGTGATCGCCGTGGCCACCGGTGACATGGATGAGGTCAAGGTCATCTCCGAGGCTCTGCGGGAGCTTGCCGAGCAGCCGATGTGAGCTGAGTCCCATCTGCGGGTGACCCGGTCCCGTTCGCGCGTTGACGGAACCGGGTCGCCGGTAGGGTGGCCCGGTTGTCATACGTAGCCGAGGTGTCCGAGTCGCTGCGCGAGTCGCCCGGGGCTACCCGCCGAGCCGCTCGACCCCCAGACCGGAGACCGTGACTACCACCGCCGCCTCCTCGAACCACCACCTCTCGCCCGCCTTCCCGGGTCGTGCCCCATGGGGTACCGCCGGCAAGCTGCGTGCCTGGCAGCAGAGGGCGATGGAGAGGTATATCCAGGAGCAGCCGCGGGACTTCCTCGCGGTCGCGACCCCGGGCGCCGGGAAGACGACCTTCGCGCTGACGCTCGCGTCCTGGCTGCTGCACCACCACGTCGTGCAGCAGGTGACGGTCGTGGCGCCCACCGAGCACCTGAAGAAGCAGTGGGCCGAGGCCGCTGCGCGGATAGGGATCAAGCTGGACCCGGAGTACAGCGCGGGGCCGCTCAGCAAGGAGTACGACGGGGTCGCGGTCACCTACGCGGGTGTGGGCGTGCGGCCCATGCTGCATCGCAATCGCAGCGAGCAGCGCAAGACCCTCGTGATCCTGGATGAGATCCACCACGCCGGGGACAGCAAGTCCTGGGGCGAGGCGTGCCTGGAGGCCTTCGAGCCCGCCACCCGGCGGCTCGCGCTCACCGGTACGCCCTTCCGGTCCGACACCAACCCCATCCCCTTCGTGGCGTACGAGGAGGGGACGGACGGGATCCGGCGGTCGTCCGCCGACTACACCTACGGCTACGGCAACGCGCTCGCCGACAACGTCGTGCGGCCCGTCATCTTCCTCTCCTACAGCGGCAACATGCGCTGGCGGACCAAGGCGGGCGACGAGATCGAGGCGCGCCTCGGCGAGCCCATGACCAAGGACGCGATCAGCCAGGCCTGGCGTACGGCCCTCGATCCGCGCGGTGAGTGGATGCCGAGCGTGCTGCGCGCCGCCGACCAGCGGCTCACCGAGGTCAGGAAGGGCATCCCGGACGCCGGCGCCCTCGTCATCGCCACCGACCAGGACTCCGCCCGTGCCTACGCCAAGCTGATCCGCGAGATCACGGGGACGAGCGCGACGGTCGTCCTCTCCGACGATTCGGGCGCCTCGAACCGTATCGACGAGTTCAGCGCCGGCACCGACCGGTGGATGGTCGCCGTGCGGATGGTGTCCGAGGGCGTCGACGTGCCCCGGCTGGCCGTGGGCGTCTACGCCACCACCATCTCCACCCCGCTCTTCTTCGCCCAGGCCGTCGGACGCTTCGTACGGTCCCGGCGGCGCGGCGAGACCGCGTCGGTGTTCCTGCCGACCATCCCCGACCTGCTCACCTTCGCCAACGAGATGGAGGTGGAGCGGGACCACGCCCTCGACAAGCCGAAGAAGGAGGGCGAGGAGGACCCGTACGCCGAGGAGGACAAGCTCCTCGCGGAGGCGGAGAGGGAGCAGGACGAGGACACCGGCGACCAGGACATGCTGCCGTTCGAGGCGCTCGAGTCCGACGCCGTGTTCGACCGGGTCATGTACAACGGCGCCGAGTTCGGCATGCAGGCCCACCCCGGGAGCGAGGAGGAGCAGGACTACCTCGGGATTCCGGGGCTGCTGGAGCCCGACCAGGTGCAGTTGCTGCTCCAGAAGCGGCAGGCGCGGCAGATCGCACACAGCCGCAAGAAGCCGGACGCCGAGGCCGATCTGGTGGAGCTTCCGGCCGACCGGCGGCCGGTCGTCACCCACAAGGAGCTGCTTGAGCTGCGGAAACAGCTCAACGGTATGGTCGGCGCGTACTCCCATCAGTGCGGCAAGCCGCACGGTGTCATCCACACCGAGGTGCGGCGTGTGTGCGGCGGACCACCGAGTGCCGAGGCCACGGCGGGGCAGCTGCGGCAGCGGATCGCCAAGGTGCAGGAGTGGGCCACCCGCATGAAGTGACGTCCGGCTCGGGACGATCGCAGGCACAGGCACAGGCACAGGCACAGGCACAGGCGCAGAACGCGCAGGTGCAGGTGCAGGTGCAGGCGCAGGCGCGTGGGGTCAGGATGTGCGCGGGCGAAGGGTTCAGGGCGTGCGCAGGCGTGGGGCCGGTGGACGGATGGGCGCGCGTGTTCACGTATGCGCTGGGTGTGGGGTTGTGCGCGCCGGGTGAGGCCCGCCTGCACTTTTCGCGACAAATCGAAGTAGTCCGTACCGGTCATTGACCGGATTCTGGACGGAGTCTTCCGCTCAGCGAACCGGCTCGTCTACTGTCCCGCTACGCACACGCCCCGTGGCAGCGCCGCCGCGGAGCGCAGCCGTGAAGCGACTCCGCCCGGATCATCCGGGTTCAGCCGATCGGCGGCCTCTGTAGCGCGTCGCCGAACGGGACCGGTGGCGCATCAGCCGTGACAGGACAGGGGTCGCCGCCCTCACCAAGAAGGAGTGGGCGTCGTGACCGCGGAGACCTCTCAGACGCTTGATCGGGGACTGCGTGTCCTCAAGCTGCTGGCCGATACCGATCACGGGCTGACCGTCACCGAGCTGTCCAACAAGCTCGGGGTCAACCGGACCGTTGTGTACCGTCTGCTCGCCACCCTGGAGCAGCACTGCCTCGTACGACGTGACCTGGGCGGACGTGCCCGGGTCGGGCTGGGTGTGCTGCGGCTCGGGCGGCAGGTGCATCCGTTGGTGCGGGAGGCCGCGTTGCCCGCGTTGCGGTCGTTGGCCGAGGACATCGGGGCGACCGCCCATCTCACGCTCGTCGACGGAACCGAGGCGTTGGCCGTCGCGGTCGTCGAGCCGACGTGGACGGACTATCACGTGGCCTACCGGCCCGGCTTTCGGCACTCCCTCGAGCGGGGGGCCGCGGGGCGGGCGATTCTGTCGGGTCGGCAGCAGCCGGGGGACTGGCCCGGGTACGCGCTCACGCACGGGGAGTTGGAGGCGGGGGCCAGCGGGGCCGCCGCGCCGCTGCTCGGGGTGACGGGGGTCGAGGGCAGTGTGGGAGTCGTGATGCTGGCCGATGCCGTGCCGGAGCGGGTCGGGCCGCGTGTCATGGACGCGGCCCGAGAGGTGGCCGACGCGTTGCGGTGACGCCGGGTGCGTGCTGCGGTGACACCGGTTGGTGTCGCTTGCCCGGCCCGCAGCTGAGACGGCTATGGCAGCGTGTTCAGCCAGTCCAGCAAGTGCTTGTTGAAGGTGTCCGGCTGTTCCATGTTGGCGTAGTGGGCGGTGCCCTCGATGGAGATGGACTGGCCCTCGCCGGCGACCGTGGTGACCAGGCGTTCGGCCATGGCGATGAGGTCGGGGGCGTCGAGGGCGCCGTTGATGGCGAGGGTGGGGACGGTGATGGTCGTGGCGCGGGCCCAGGTGTCGGTCACCGGGACGTGCCAGTCCGTCTCGCCGACGGTGTGCTTGGCGGCGGTGGCGCGGCTCATCTCCCGTACGCGCCGCACGATGTCGGGGTCCACGTCGTCGACCGTGCGGTGCGGGCCGGCGACGGCCTCGCCGACCACTTCGAGCCAGCCCTCGATGTCGCCGGACATCAGCGCGCCGTAGTAGCGGGCGACGCTGTCCTTGGTCCAGGGGTCCGTGTGCTCGGGCTCGCTGGTCCCGACGCCGCTGACGACGAGGGCGCGTACGAGTTCGGGATGCTCCAGTGCCGTGTCGACGGCCGTGCCTCCGCCCATCGACATGCCGATCAGGGCCGCCGGGCCCGTGTCCAGGTGGCGCAGCAGCGCGGCGAGGTCGTCGGTGAGGCGGAACGGCTTGCTCGCGTTGGCGGAGGAGCCGTGCCCTCGGGCGTCCGGTGCGATGACGCGGTGACCGGCCGCCAGTGCGGGCACCAGGTCGCGCCACATGCGGTGGTCCGTGAAGCCGCCGTGCAGCAGCACGAGCGGGCTGCCCGAACCGACGTCCTGATAGGTGAGCGGACCGTCGTCGGACTGGAACGTGAACGTGAGTACCTGCGAGGCATCAGTCATGACAACTAAGGTGTCATATTGGGGGCGGAATGACAACCTGGTTGTCATTCTGCCCCGGAGCGGGGTGTGGAAGAGAATGAGCCCGTGACAGAGAACAAGGAGCCGCTGCCGCCCGACGTGCTCGCCGGGCGGCTGTCCGAGGTGTTCGCCGTCCTCGGTCCCCTCTACCGGCGGACGACCCGCGCGCTGGAGCTGAAGGAACGCAAGGAGGGGTTCCCCGTCGGCGTACGCGCGGTCCTGGAGCTGTTGAGCATGAGCGGGCAGCCCATGACCGTGCCGCAGATGGGCCGGACGCTGGCGCTGAGCAGGCAGTTCGTGCAGCGGATGGTCAACGAGGCGGCGGGGCGGGACCTCGTCGAGGCCATCCCGAACCCCGCGCACCAGCGGTCCTCCCTGATCCGGCTGACCGATACCGGCCGGGCGACCATCGACGCGCTGGTCGCCCGGGAGAGTGTGCTGCTGAAGCGGGCGAGCGGTGACCTGACGGGGGCCGACGTCGACGCCTGCGTACGAGTGCTGACGCATCTCCTCGAACTCTTCGAGGACGTGGACGTCAACTGAGGCCCGTCGGCCCACCGCACCGGCTTCCGCCTCTGGGCAGCACCGGCCCGGGTACCACCGGCCCCTGGCCGGAAGTACCCCTCACGTTAGATTGATCCCGTGCTCTCTCGTCTCTCCAGCCTTTCGCGTCCCGTGGCCGTAGCCGTATGCGCCCTGCCCGTGGTGGGGCTGCTCGCCACGGCGGTGTTCGCGCCGTTGCCGTTCTCCGTGGCGCAGCCGGGGATGACGGCGAACGTCCTGGGCGAGAACAAGGGGGAGCCGGTGATCACGATCAGCGGCGCGGAGGCCCGGAGGACCAGCGGGCAGTTGCGGATGACGACGATCGAGGCGACGGGGCCTGCCGCCCGCGTCGGGCTCGGAGATGTGATCGACGGCTGGTTCCGCACGGACCAGGCCGTCATGCCGCGCGACGCGGTCTACCCAAGCGGCGACACCAGCGAGGAGATCCAGGAGTACAACGAGGCCGAGATGAAGGAGTCCCAGGACACGGCCACCGAGGCGGCCCTCGCCTACCTCGGCGAGGACTCCGGCGACATCGAGGTCACCCTGCGTCTCGCCGACGTCGGCGGCCCCAGCGCGGGTCTGCTCTTCTCCCTCGGCATCGTCGACAAACTCGACGGCGACGGCAGCGGCGGCGACCTCACGGGCGGCCGCGTCATCGCCGGTACGGGGACCATCGACACGGCCGGCCAGGTCGGCGCGGTCGGCGGAGTCGCTCTCAAGACCCAGGCGGCCCGCCGTGACGGGGCCACCGTCTTCCTCGTCCCCAAGGCCGAGTGCTCCGACGCACAGACCGAACTGCCCAAGGGGCTGCGCCTCATCCCGGTGACGACCCTGAAGGGCGCGGTCGGCTCGCTCGTGGCGCTGGAGACGGGCAAGGGTTCCGTACCCAGCTGCTGAACCCGGCTGCTGATCGGCAGCCGCCGACTGACAGCCGCCGACTGACAGCCGCCGACTGACAGCCGCCGACTGACAGCCGCCGACCGGCAGAGTCGGCAGGCGCTCAGCCCTCCCTCACGAACCGTTCCTGTGGACTGAGCGGGAGTGAGTCCGTTCAGCCGCGCGCCCCGAACGGTCTTGGGCGAGCTGGTCCCCGGCGTACTCGACCGCGGGTGGCGACACGCATCCTGTGCGTGGTCCGGGCCCGGGCCCGGGAGGCCCCCGCGGCCGGAGGCGCTGATGGACACAGCCCTGCGCGACCTGGCCAGATGGGTATGGCCAGAGGCGACGGGGAGGCCCTGAACCATCACACCGGTGAAACAGGGGCCCCGCACGCTGACGCCGTACCCGGCGTCCCAGATCGCACGATCACGCCAACCCGAACGGACCAGGGCAGCGCCAGCCCGGAAGCCGACCATCACGCGATCGAGCTAATTCGGCCTCATGCGCACTCCTTGGCGAGCAGCTACGAACCCTTCCGCCACCATCCACTCCAATGCCACCCGGTGCGGATCCTCGCCGGCCACGTCCACCCTGGCGTTCAGCTCGCGGGCCACGTCGTTGTTCAGCTTCTTCGTGATGGGCGCGAGGACGTCGGCGATCTCCGGCCACTCCCTCAGCGTCGCGGAGTTGATCTCGGGGGCCGCGTTGTAGTTGGGAAAGAACCTCCGGTCGTCGGCCATCACCGCGAGCTTCATCGACTCAATGCGCCCGTCGGTCGTGTAGACCTCCCCGTACAGGCAACTCCCCTTGGCTGCCTGGGTGTAGATGATCCCGCTGTCCATCTGGGTGATGTTCCCGGTGGGCAGGCTCATCCCGTATGCCTTCTGCATGCCCGGCAGCCCGTCCGCGCGGTTGGCGAACTCGCTCTCCACGCACAGGGTGACCTTCTTGGGCTCCTTCGCCGCCAGCAGGGCCACGTCGGAGAGGGTCTTCGTGGCGTACGTGGTGGAGTTGGCGCGGTTCAGGGCGAGGGCGTACGTGTTGTTGAGCGCGGAGGGCGGCAGCCAGGTCAGGCCGTTCTTCAGGTCGGCGTCGCGCACCTCCTCCCACTGGCGTCGCGGGTCGGTGATGGGGGTGCTGTTGCCCTGGTAGGTGATCCAGGCGGTGCCCGTGTACTCGTACATGGCGTCCGCGTCCCCGCTCCGCACCGCCTCCCGGGCGCCGAACGACCCCTGGATGCCGGTGCGGTCGAGCACCTCCGCGCCGGCCGCCTGGAAGGCGATGCCCATGACGGCGCCGAGGATCAGGTTCTCGGTGAAGTCCTTGGAGGTGACGGTCAGCTCGGCGCCCCTGAGCGGGCGGCCCTGCCCGACCGAGCCCGGCAGCACGTCGTCGGTCATCGGGGAGCCGCTGGTCAGCCCGCAGCCGGCCACCAGGAGTCCCGCCAGGAGGAGAGGCGTGCGCCGGCTCACGAATCCGCCTCCGACCCCCGCGGCCGCAGCAGCAGTTCCGCCAGCGAGGCGAGCCAGTCGACCAGCAAGGCCAGGGCGACGGTGAGGATCGAGCCGAGCACGAGGACGGGCATGCGCTGGTTGGTGATCCCGGTCGTGATCAGTACGCCGAGGCCGCCGCCCCCGCCGAAGGTGGCGAGGGTCGCCGTGCCCACGTTCAGGACGAGGGCCGTGCGTACACCCGCGAGGATCAGCGGTACGGCCAGGGGGAGTTCGACGCGGGCGAGCGCCTCCGCCGGGGACATGCCGATGCCCCGGGCGGCTTCGAGGAGGGTCGGGTCGTTCGCCTTCAGGCCGGCGATCGTGTTGGAGAGGACGGGCAGGACGGCGTAGACGATGATGCCGATCAGTGCCGCTGTGCGCCCGATGCCGAGCCAGATCACCAGCAGGGCCAGGAGGCCGATGGCCGGGGCGGCCTGGCCCATGTTGGCGACGGTCATGGCCACCGGAGTGGCCTTCCGGAACGCTTCCCGGGTCAGCAGGACGCCCAGCGGGATCGCGATGATCAGTACGAAGAAGGTGGAGATCGCGGTCAGCTGGATGTGCTGCCACAGGGCCTGCAACACCTGCCCGTTCGACAGGGCGTTCGCGGAGATCGCGTCCAGCTCGGCCTGCTGGAACCAGATCCAGGTGGTGAGGAGGACGACCACGAGGACGGAGGGCAGCAGCGTCAGCTTCTGCCAGGTCACCCTGGGGGCGGGGGGCCTGCCCGGCGGAGGGGTCCCGTCGGCGGGAGGGGCCGTACCCGGCGCGGGCGGGGCGGCCGACGAGGAGGTGCAGCCCGGCTCGGAGACGTCGACCGGCGTGGTCGCGACGTCCGTCTCGGTGGAGGTGGCGGTGGCCCTCGTCGTGGAGCCCGCCTCGGCGCGCTCGGCGGATCCGGTGTCGGCGGCCGTGGCTGCCCCGGTCGCGGAATCCGCCCCGGGGGCGGTCGCCCCGGCCGTGGAGTCCGTCCCGGTCGTGGAGCCCATCTCGGCGGGCGTCACGCCGGCCCCTCCGCTCCGCCGCCCTCCTGCTCGGCTTGCGTCTGCCCGGTGCGGGCCTCCTCCAGCTCGTGCTGGTGTTCCACCGCGTCCAGGCGATCGGCCTCCAGGAGCCCGCGGACGGAGTTGAGCAGGGTCTCCACGTCCACGACGCCGGTGTACTCCCCGTGCCGCCCGGTGACGACGACCCGCCCCGCGCTGTCGGTCAGCACGGCCTCCAGCGCGTCCCGCAGGGTGGCGCCCCCGGTCACGGTGCCCACCGGGGTGCCGGCCCGCGCGAGCGACCCCTTGGCGCCCGTCAGGTCGCCGCGCCGCAGCCACTTGAAGGGCCGCCCGCGCCGGTCGAGGAGCAGCACCTCGTCGGTGCCGCTCGCCCGCAGCCGGTCGAGGATCCGCTGCGGCGGGTCGCCCACGTCGACCGTCGGGCAGTCGGTCACCTCGGCATCCCGTAAGCGCGTCACGTTGAGCCGCTTCAGGGCGGCGCCCGCGCCCGCGAAGCCGGAGACGAAGTCGTCGGCCGGGCCGGCGAGGATCGCCTCCGGGGTGTCGAACTGCGCGATGTGCGACCGCTCCCGCAGGATCGCGATCCGGTCGCCGAGCTTGATCGCCTCGTCGAAGTCATGGGTGACGAACACGATCGTCTTGTGCAGCTCACGCTGGAGGCGGAGCAGCTCGTCCTGGAGGTGGTCGCGGGTGATCGGATCCACCGCCCCGAACGGCTCGTCCATCAGCAGGACGGGCGGATCGGCGGCCAACGCCCGTGCCACGCCCACGCGTTGCTGCTGGCCCCCGGAGAGCTGACGCGGATACCGGTCGCGGAACTCGCCCGGGTCGAGCCCCACCAGGTCCAGCATCTCCGCCACCCGCGCCTTGATTCGGGACGCGGACCAGCCGACCATTCTCGGCACGAGCGCGATGTTCTGGGCGACGGTCATGTGCGGGAAGAGGCCGGACGACTGGATGGCGTAGCCCACCTTGCGCCGCAGCTTGACCGGATCGATGCGGGTGACGTCCTCACCGTTGATCCGGATGGAACCACTGGACGGCTCGATCAACCTGTTGATCATCTTGAGCGTCGTCGACTTGCCGCACCCGGAGGGCCCGACGAGGACGACGGTCTCGCCGGCATTGATCCACATGTTGACGCTGTCGACGGACGGTTGCCGACTGCCCGGATACCGTTTGCTGAGGTCGACCAACTCGATCGTCGCCCCCGTCGCCCCGGTCGCTCTCGTCGTGCTCGTCGTGCCGGTGTCAGCCACGGATCCCCCTGGGAATCGTCAGCCGCCCGATCAGCACATACGCGGCGTCGAACAGCAGTGCGAGGGCGACGATGCCGAGCGTGCCCGCGAGCACCTGGTTGAGCGCGTTCGCGCTGCCCAGTGAGGCGATACCGCGGAAGATCTCGTTGCCGAGGCCCGGCCCGGAGGCGTACGCGGCGATCGCGGCGATGCCCATCAGCATCTGCGTGGAGACCCGGATCCCGGTGAGGATCGGCGGCCAGGCGAGCGGCAGTTCGACGCGCAACATCCGCAGCGACCGGGACATCCCGATGCCCTTGGCGGCGTCCACCAGCGCCGGATCGACCCCGCGCAGGCCCACGATCGCGTTCCGCACGACCGGCAGCAGCCCGTACAGCGTCAGTGCGATCACGGTCGGGGCCACGCCGAGGCCCACCACCGGGATCAGCAGGCCGAGCATGGCGAGGGAGGGGATGGTCAGAAGGGTGGCGGTGGTGGTCGTGGCGAGCCCGGCGGCCCACTCCCTCCGATAGGTGGCGACACCGATCAGCACCCCGAGGGCCGTGGCCACGACCATGCACTGGAACACCGCGCTGGCGTGCTGATACGCGTCGAACAGCAGCTTCTCGTGGTAGCTGCCCACGTACTCCCAGAAGCTCACCGGCACGTACCCCCAGGGTCGGCTACATCGTCGTCTCCCGGTCCGCCGCCGCCTGCTCCACCAGCGGGATGATCCGCAGCGGAACGGGGTTCTCCATGACGATCGCCGTGGCGGCCCGGACGATGCCATCAAAACCGACAACCCGGTCGATCACCCGCTGGAGGTCGGCGTTCGAACGGGCCACGAGCCGGCACAGCATGTCCCCGCTGCCGGTCGTCGTGTGCAGCTCCAGCACCTCCGGCACGGTCGCCAAATGCGCCCGTACGTCCGCCCCTTGCCCCTGCCTGATCTGCAGCGTCGCGAACGCCGTGACCGGGTAGCCGAGTGCGGTCGGATCCACCTGGGGCCCGAACCCGCGGATGACTCCATTCGACTGAAGCCGGTCGAGCCGGGCCTGCACCGTGCCCCGCGCGACCCCCAGCCGCCGCGACATCTCCAGCACCCCGATCCGCGGCTCGCGCGCGAGCAGGACGATCAGCCGCCCGTCCAGATGATCGATCGCCATGAGGCCTCCCGGGATGGTCACCCTGTACAGAACAAGCCGGAGTATGGGTTCTCTACTGGTCAGATTGTCCAGCAGAAGCGCCAACTGTTGCGCAGCTTGTGGATACGGGAGGAGTCTGCGGCCATGGCAGCCACCTCCGCGCACACACGCCACATCCCCGACACCGCACGGCAGGCAGACCCCTTCCCGGTCAAGGGAATGGACGCGGTCGTCTTCGCCGTGGGCAACGCCAAGCAGGCCGCCCACTACTACTCCACCGCGTTCGGCATGCGCCTCGTCGCCTACTGCGGTCCCGAGACCGGCAGCCGCGAGACGGCGAGCTACGTCCTGGAGAACGGCTCGGCCCGGTTCGTCCTCACCTCGGTCGTCAAACCCGCCACCACCTGGGGTCACTTCCTCGCCGGGCACGTCGCCGAGCACGGCGACGGCGTCGTCGACCTCGCCATCGAGGTCCCGGACACCCGCCGCGCGTACGCCTACGCCATCGAGCACGGCGCGCGTTCCGTCGCCGAGCCGTACGAGGTGAAGGACGAGCACGGCACGGTCGTCCTGGCCTCGATCGCCACGTACGGCACGACCCGGCACACCCTCGTCGAGCGCACCGGCTACGACGGCCCGTACCTCCCCGGTTACGTCGCCGCCGACCCCATCGTCGAGCCGCCCGCGCAGCGCACCTTCCAGGCCATCGACCACTGCGTGGGCAACGTCGAGCTCGGGCGCATGAACGAGTGGGTGGAGTTCTACAACCGGGTCATGGGCTTCACGAACATGAAGGAGTTCGTGGGCGACGACATCGCCACCGAGTACAGCGCGCTGATGTCGAAGGTCGTGGCGGACGGCACCCTGAAGGTCAAGTTCCCCATCAACGAGCCCGCCATCGCCAAGAAGAAGTCCCAGATCGACGAGTATCTGGAGTTCTACGGCGGCGCGGGAGTCCAGCACATCGCGCTCAACACGAACGACATCGTCCGCACCGTACGGACGATGCGGGCGGCCGGCGTCGAGTTCCTGAACACGCCCGACTCGTACTACGACACGCTGGGGGAGTGGGTCGGCGACACCCGCGTCCCCGTCGACACCCTCCGCGACCTCAAGATCCTCGCGGACCGGGACGAGGACGGGTATCTGCTGCAGATCTTCACCAAGCCGGTGCAGGACCGGCCGACGGTCTTCTTCGAGATCATCGAGCGGCACGGGTCGATGGGCTTCGGCAAGGGCAACTTCAAGGCGCTGTTCGAGGCGATCGAGAGGGAGCAGGAGAAGAGGGGCAATTTGTGACCGGGCGCCTCATAGCTCGGGGGTGACTGCGATCGGGCGACTGCGGAGGGTTCGTGGTTGCTCGCGCAGTTCCCCGCGCTTCTGAAAAGCAGGGGCTGCGCCCCGAGCTTTTCGGCCCGCAGCGCCGTCGTCCTTCAGTCCCGCGGGGCCTGGTCTTTCAGGCCCGCGGGGCCTGGTCTTTCAGGGGCGCGGGGAACTGCGCGAGAAGCCCCACTTACCCGCACCCGGCCCCGCCAGCGCCGCCGCCCCCCCCCCCGGGCGCGCCCGCCCCCCCCCCCGCGCCGGGC
>NZ_JBHVDX010000060.1:0-43642 GCF_042802555.1 Streptomyces sp. NPDC057474
GCCGCGGACACATCGTCCGCGGCGGCCCTGGAGGAGATCTACGGTCGGCGTCAGCCCAGCTCGTGCATCCACCCGTGCTTGTCCTCCACCGTGCCGCGCTGGATGTTCAGCAGGGCCTCGCGGAGCTTGAGGGTGACGGGGCCGGGCTCACCGGCGGACTGCTGCCAGGCGGCGCCGGTGCGCTTGACCGTGCCGACGGGGGTGATGACGGCGGCCGTACCGCAGGCGAAGACCTCGGTGAGGGCACCGCTCTCGGAGTCGGCCTGCCACTGGCCGATGGAGATACGGCCTTCCTCGGCGCTGTAGCCGAGGTCGGCGGCGACCGTCAGCAGGGAGTCACGGGTGACGCCCTCCAGGATGGAGCCGGTGAGGGAGGGGGTGACGATGCGGTCGCCGTACACGAAGTACAGGTTCATGCCGCCGAGCTCCTCGACCCACTTGCGCTCGACCGCGTCGAGGTAGCAGACCTGGGCGCAGCCCTCGGCCGCCGCCTCGGCCTGGGCCAGCAGGGAGGCCGCGTAGTTGCCGCCGGTCTTGGCGTCGCCCATGCCGCCGGGGACGGCGCGGACGTGCTCCTCGGAGACCCAGATGGAGACGGGCTTCACGCCGCCGGGGAAGTAGGCGCCGGCCGGGGAGGCGATGACCAGGAAGAGGTACTCGTTGGCCGGCTTGACGCCCAGGCCGACCTCGGTGGCGATCATGAAGGGGCGCAGGTAGAGGGACTCCTCGCCGCCGTGGGCCGGGACCCAGGCCTGGTCCTGCCGCACCAGCACGTCACAGGCCTCGATGAACGTCTCGATGGGCAGTTCCGGCATGCCGAGCCGGCGGGCGGAGGACTGGAAGCGCGCCGCGTTCTTCTCCGGGCGGAAGGTGGCGACGGACCCGTCCGGCTGCCGGTAGGCCTTCAGGCCCTCGAAGATCTCCTGCGCGTAGTGCAGAACCATGGTGGCCGGGTCGAGGGAGAGCGGCGCGTACGGAACGAGCTGGCCGTCGTGCCAGCCCCGGCCCTCGGTCCACTTGATGACGACCATGTGGTCGGTGAAGTGGCGGCCGAAGCCGGGGTCGGCCAGAACCGCGTCGCGCTCGGCGTCGGAGAGCGGACTGGCGGAGGGCTTGAGCTCGATCGTGGGCGTCATGAGTGGTTGTCCTTCACCGGTTGTGTGTGACGGGCCGCGCTCACATCCGTACTGCCAGTGCGAGTGCTGGGACGTCCGAGCATTCCAACATTCGGCGGCTCCGCGTTCGATTATCGCAAGCGGAGTCGGCGGAAGAAAACGGCGTGGATGCGACCCAGGGATGATGGTGACACCCGGCGGGAACAAGCGAAAGCCGCCGGGTGCAGGTGCGACCCGGCGGCTTCGAAAGAATTTCGAGTGAGCGCGGCAGGTCAGCCGGCTACTCGTACGGCGAGGGCGTCGCCGATCTCGTCCGTGGAGCGGGCGGGCAGCTCGCCGCGCTCCGCGAGGTCGGCGGAGACTGCCTCCTCGATGCGCGCGGCCTCGGCCTCGTAGCCGAGGTGCCGCAGGAGCAGGGCGACGGACAGGACCGTGGCGGAGGGGTCGGCCTTGCCCTGGCCGGCGATGTCCGGGGCCGAGCCGTGCACGGGCTCGAACATGGACGGGAACTCTCCGGACGGGTTGATGTTGCCGGAGGCCGCGACGCCGATGCCGCCGGAGACGGCCGCGGCGAGGTCGGTGATGATGTCGCCGAAGAGGTTGTCGGTGACGATCACGTCGAAGCGGGCCGGGTCCGTGACCAGGTAGATGGTGGCCGCGTCGACGTGGATGTAGTCGGTGGTGACCTCGGGGAACTCCTGGGCCACCTTGTTGAAGATGTTCGTCCACAGGTGACCGGCGAAGGTCAGCACGTTGTTCTTGTGGACGAGGGTGAGCTTCTTGCGCGGGCGGGCCTGCGCGCGGGCGAACGCGTCGCGGACCACGCGCTCGACACCGAAGGCCGTGTTCACGGAGACCTCGGTGGCGACCTCGTGCTCGGTGCCCTTGCGGATCGTGCCGCCGTTGCCCGTGTACGGGCCCTCGGTGCCCTCGCGGACCACGACGAAGTCGATCTCGGGCTGGCCGGCGAGCGGGGTGGCGACACCCGGGAGCAGCTTCGACGGACGCAGGTTCACGTGGTGGTCGAAGGCGAAGCGGAGCTTCAGCAGGAAGCCGCGCTCCAGGACCCCGGAGGGGACGCTCGGGTCGCCGATCGCGCCCAGCAGGATCGCGTCGTGCTGCTTCAGCGAGTCGAGGTCGGCGTCGGTGAGGGTCTCACCGGTGGCGTGATACCGCTTGGCGCCGAAGTCGTACTCCTTGGTCTCCAGCTTCACATCCTGCGGAAGGACGGCGGAGAGGAGCTTGAGCCCCTGGGCCACGACTTCCTGACCGATGCCGTCACCGGGGATCACTGCGAGATTGAGGCTGCGAGACATGACGGCACCGTACTCCTGGTCCCACGGGATGACATGGGGTGTCCGCGATGCGGACGCTCGGGCGGGTGACCGACAGGCGGCGGACGGGTGACTGACGGGTGACGGCACCCACACGTCGCCACACGTTCACCCGTATGTGTGGCGCGTGTTGGTATTCGCTGGGAACTTCGTCGCCATGGATATACCCGACTTCGGCATCCCGCCGCAGCTCGCGCGCCGGATGAGCATGGCCGAGCAGCACGAGTACCTGCGTACGAAGCTGACGCGGCGCCGCACGCTGGTGACGGCGGGCTCGCTGGCGGCGGGCGGGCTGCTGACCGGCTGCGGCGACTCCGGATCGTCGGCCTCGCCGAACTCGACGACCTCGGCCCCGTCGCCCGTCACCTCCAAGGTGCCCGGCTCCACCGTCTCCCCCTTCGGTCGCCATCTGGCCTTCGGCGGCGACCCGAAGACACAGATGCGGATCTCCTGGCAGGTGCCGCTCGCGGTGAAGAAGCCGTACGTGCGCGTGGGCCTGAAGCCCGAGGAGCTGAGCCGGAAGATCGACGCCGAGGTCCGCGACCTGCACACGCCGGGGGTCGAGGGCGTGCGCCTGGAGCTGGAGCAGTACTACCTGCACGCGGCCCTGGACGGCCTGCGCCCCGGCACGACGTATTACTACGGCGTCGGCCACGAGGGCTTCGACCCGGCCACCCCGGCCCACCGCTCGACGATCGGCACCTTCCGTACGGCGCCCGCCGCCCCCGAGAAGTTCGTGTTCACCGCGTTCGGCGACCAGGGCGTCGGCAAGGCCGCGGCCGCCAACGACAACCTGATCGTCCGCCAGAAGCCCGCCTTCCATCTCCACGCCGGCGACATCTGCTACGCGAACGGGAACGGCAAGGGTGTGGAGTCGGACGGCTACGACCCCGCGTTCTGGGACCTGTTCCTCAAGCAGAACGAGTCGGTGGCCAGGTCCGTGCCGTGGATGGTGACGACCGGCAACCACGACATGGAGGCCTGGTACTCGCCGGACGGCTACGGCGGCCAGCTCGCCCGCTGGTCGCTCCCGGACAACGGCTTCGACCCGCGTTCGGCGCCGGGGGTGTACGCGTTCACCTATGGCAACGTCGGCTTCGTGGCGCTGGACGCGAACGACGTGTCGTACGAGATCCCCGCCAACTTCGGCTACACGGACGGCCGGCAGACCAAGTGGCTGGACAAGAAGCTGGGTGAGCTGCGGGCGGCGAAGGACATCGACTTCATCGTCGTGTTCTTCCACCACTGCGCCTACTCGACGTCCGCGCACGCCTCCGACGGCGGCATCCGCGACACATGGCTGCCACTGTTCACGAAGCACCAGGTGGACCTGGTGGTCAACGGCCACAACCACGTCTACGAGCGGACCGACGCCGTCAAGGACGGCGGGGTCGGCAGAGCGGTACCCATCGGCGCGTCGACCGACCCGACCCGGGACGGGATCGTGTACGTCACGGCGGGCGGCGGCGGGCGCGATCTGTACGGCTTCCCGTCCGGCGTGAAGGAGAGCTACGAGGGCCACGTCACTCGCCACGACGCCGTCGAGACCTTCGAGTGGACCAGGTCACGGAGGTCCAGGGCGGAGACGGTGGAGTGGTCACGGGTGCGCTACCGGGGCTTCTCCCTGCTCTCGGTGGAGGCGGAGAGCGGCGCGCGACCGGCCCTGAAGGTGTCGGCGCTGGCGCAGAACGGCGAGCGCATCGACCACTTCGAGGTGCGGCGCGGCGCGTAGGTCGTCTGCCCACGGCCGCGCCGCACCCCGAACGGGTGCGGCTCCCGGCTGATGGGGGCACCGAGCGCCCGCTCGTGCGGGCCGTTCGGCACCCGGTTGTGCGGGCCGCTCAGTGCCCGGTCGAACCGCCGTTGTCCCGGCGGTCGAGGGCGCGCTGGAGGGCGGCGGCGGCGTTCTTACGGTCGGACTCGGTCGTCCGGGAAACGTGACGGACTCGGCGGCGGACGGTCGTCTCGGCCATGGGGAATCGACTCCTTCGAGGCAATCCGGAGTACGGAAACGGGAGGTGTACGAGACGCCGGATGGGGCGGGGAGCGGAGCCGCAGGGGTTGCCTGCCTCGGGCTCCGGCTCACGACCGCCATTCGCTGGATCGAGCGAGACGTTCGGCTCCTACAAAGCTAAGTGAGGGCAGCGCATCTGTCTCTACAAATAATCGGACTTCCTACTATCTGAGACGGTGGATTGGGTCACACGCTGTTGACCTGGTGTTTCCTCTTCCGTCACATGACGGCGCCCCCACTCCCGGGTCTCGGGAGCGGGGGCGAGGACGAAGCCGCCGGGCTGGGCCGGGCGTCCGGGTCAGCCCATGTGCGGGTACGTGTAGTCCGTCGGCGGGACCAGCGTCTCCTTGATGGCGCGGGTCAGGGTCCAGCGCATCAGGTTCTGCGGGGCCCCGGCCTTGTCGTTCGTGCCGGAGGCGCGCCCGCCGCCGAAGGGCTGCTGGCCGACGACGGCGCCGGTGGACTTGTCGTTGATGTAGAAGTTGCCGGCCGCGTAGCGGAGCTTCTCCATCGTGTACGCCGCCGCCGCGCGGTCACCCGAGATGACGGAACCCGTCAGGGCGTAGGCCGACACCGACTCCATCTGGGTCAGCATCTCCTCGTACCGGTCGTCCTCGTAGACGTGCACGGCGAGGAGGGGACCGAAGTACTCGGTGGTGAAGACCTCGTTCGTCGGGTCGGTGCACTCGACGACGGTCGGGCGGACGAAGTAGCCCACCGAGTCGTCGTAGGAGCCGCCGGCGACGATCGTGCAGGTCGGGTCGGACTTGGCGCGGTCGATGGCGGCCTTGTTCTTGGCGAAGGACCGTTCGTCGATGACTGCGCCGACGAAGTTGGACAGGTCGGTGACGTCACCCATGGTGAGGTGGTCGACCTCGGCGGCGAACTCCTCCTTGAAGCCGGAGTTCCAGATCGACGCCGGGATGTACGCCCGGGAGGTCGCGCTGCACTTCTGACCCTGGTACTCGAAGGCACCCCGGGTGAGGGCGGTCTTGAGGATCGCGCGGTCGGCGGTCGGGTGGGCGACCACGAAGTCCTTGCCGCCGGTCTCGCCGACCAGCCGCGGGTACGAGCGGTACGTCTCGATGTTCGCGCCGACCGTCTTCCACAGGTACTGGAAGGTCTTCGTCGAGCCGGTGAAGTGGATGCCGGCGAGGTCGCGGTGCTCCAGCGCGACCTTCGACACCTCGACGCCGTCGCCGGTGACGAGGTTGATGACGCCCTTGGGCAGCCCCGCCTCCTCCAGCAGCTGCATCAGCAGCACGGCGGCGTGGGTCTGCGTCGGGGACGGTTTCCACACCACGACGTTGCCCATCAGGGCCGGGGCGGTCGGCAGGTTGCCCGCGATCGCGCTGAAGTTGAAGGGCGTGATCGCGTAGACGAAGCCTTCGAGCGGGCGGTGGTCGAGGCGGTTCCAGACGCCCGGGGAGTTGGCCGGGGGCTGCTCGGCGAGCAGGTCACGGGCGTACTTGACGTTGAAGCGCCAGAAGTCGACCAGCTCGCAGGGACAGTCGATCTCGGCCTGCTGGGCGGTCTTCGACTGACCGAGCATGGTGGAGGCGGCCAGCGTCTCGCGCCAGGGACCGGCGAGCAGTTCGGCGGCGCGCAGGATGATCGCGGCGCGGTCGTCGAAGGACATCGCGCGCCAGGCGGGCGCGGCGGCGAGCGCCGCGTCGATGGCGTCCTGGGCGTCCTGTCCGGTGGCGTTGCCGTAGGTGCCGAGGCGGGCCTTGTGGTTGTGCGGCTGCACCACGTCGAAGCGGTCGCCGCCGCCCATCCGCTTCGCGCCGCCGATCGTCATCGGCAGCTCGACCGGGTTCTCGGCCAGCTCCTTCAGCTTGACCTCCAGCCGGGCACGCTCGGGCGAGCCGGGGGCATAGCCGTGCACCGGCTCGTTGACGGGGGTGGGGACCTGGGTCACAGCGTCCATGGGTTCCGTGTCTCCTTGACGTGAGCGGTGTCGTGAGCCGTGGGTGGGTGACCGTTCCTGTGCGGCCGTATGTCTGTGGGCTCTTGTGCGGCCTATGTCTGTGGGGCTCAGCCCTTGCTGACCATCGAGCGGGCGAAGAAGCGCAGGTTCGCCGGCTTCTCCGCGAGGCGACGCATGAAATAGCCGTACCAGTCGGTGCCGTACGCGGTGTAGACGCGCATCCGGTGTCCCTCGGCGGCGAGCCGCAGATGCTCGTCGCCTCGGATGCCGTACAGCATCTGGAACTCGTACTCGTCGAGCTTGCGCCCGGCCCGGTGGGCGAGTTCCTGGGTGATGGAGATGAGGCGCGGGTCGTGGGACCCGATCATCGGGTACCCCTCTCCCTCCATGAGGATCTTCAGGACCCGTACGTACGCCTTGTCGATCTCGGCCTTCCGCTGGAAGGCGACGTCGACGGGCTCCTTGTACGCGCCCTTGACCAGCCGCACCCGGCTGCCGTTCTCGGCGAGGCGGCGGGCGTCGGCCTCGGTGCGGAAGAGGTAGGCCTGGATCACGCAGCCGGTCTGCGGGAAGTCCCGCCGCAGCTCGTCGTGGATGGCGAACATCGAGTCGAGGGTGGTGTGGTCCTCCGCGTCGAGCGTGACCGTCGTCCCGATCGCGGCGGCGGCCTCGACGACCGGGCGGACGTTGGCGAGCGCCAGCTCGTGGCCGCCGGGCAGAGCCTGCCCGAAAAGGGACAGCTTCACGGACATCTCGGCGCGCTCGCCGAGCTCCAGCTCCTTCAGCCGGTCGATCAGCTCCAGATAGGCGTCGCGGGCGGCGGCTGCCTGCTCGGGGCGGGTGATGTCCTCGCCGACGACGTCCATCGTCACTTCGAGGCCCTTGCCGGTGAGGTCCCGGATGACCGGGACGATGTCGTCGACGCGCTCACCCGGGATGAAGCGGTCGACGACCTGCTTGGTCACGGGCGCCGCCGAGACCAGACGTCGCATCCGGTCGCTGCGCGACGCGGCGAGAATCACGGGACCCAGCACGGGGCACCTCCACAAACCAGCAGATAGAACCACCGTGAAACCTAAGGATCCCCCCGTTCGTCGACCATCGACAGCTGTCACGTATCCGTGCCGCAGATCTCAGACAGATGTATGAAGGGCTTCGAGAAAGACCTCCGAGAAGTGCAGGAGAATGCCCGAGTGACGCCGGAATCCGCATCGCCCCGCCCCGTGGGTGACTACCAGGACCTTGTCGACGAGATCTCCGGGCTGCTCGGCGCCCCGGCGACGCTGGAGAACCGCGACTTCGAGCTGATCGCCTTCGGCGCGTACGACAGCGAGGGCGACCTCGATCCATCGGCCCTGGACCCGGTCCGCACCCGCTCGATCCTGACCCGCCGCTCGACGACGGCGGTACGGGAGTGGTTCGAGGGCTTCGGCATCACCCGGGCGACGGCCCCGGTCCGCATCCCGCCGACTCCGGAGGCGGGGGTGCTCCGGGGCCGCGTCTGCCTCCCTGTACGCCATCGGAGTGTCGTCCTCGGTTACGTCTGGCTCCTGGACGACGATCCGGGCCCCACCGACGCCCAGCTGTCCGCCGCCATGGCGGTCGCCTCCCGCATCGGTGCACTCCTCGCGGACGAGGCCCAGGCCGGCGCGGACCTCACCCGCGAGCTGCGCGCGGTCCTGACCGCCGAGCGCGACTGGGAGCGTGACATGGCCGTGGCAGAGCTGCGCGCGGCCCTCGGCCCGCGCGGCGACGGCGTCCACACGATGGTGTGCGTGGCGCCCTGGCCGTCCGCCGCCCCGGACGACGCCCCGTCCTTCCGTACGGTGCCGGGGGCGACCGCGCTGTGCACGGTGCCGTGGGGCACGGCGGGCCAGGGCCTGGCCCTGCTGGTACGGCTGCGCTCGGCGGACGTACCGGCCCCGGCGCTCACGGCCGCCGCGCGGCTCCTGGAACGCGCGGGCGCGCACGCGGCGGCGGGCGTCTCGGGCGCCCGCGCGGGCCTCGCCGAACTGGGCGCCGACTGGCGGGAGGCCTCGGCGGCGGCCCGCGCGGCGCTGGCGGAGCCGCGGCTGGGACCGGTCGCCGAGTGGCGCTCCATCGGCCCGTACCGCCTGCTGACCGCCCTCCCGCCCGACACCCCCCAGGACCCCTCCGTCCGAGCCCTCCTCACCCCCGCCCACCGCGAACTCGCCCGCACCGCCGAGGCCTTCCTCGACCACGCGGGCCAAGCGGGCCGCACCGCCGCCGAGTTGGGCATCCACCGCCAGACCCTCTACTACCGCCTCTCCCGCGTCGAACAACTCACGGGCCTGCACCTGACCGACGGCGAGGACCGGCTGCTGCTGCACATGGCCCTGAAGGGGGCGCGGCTCTGACGCGTTCTCCCACCCGTCTCAGTGGCGGAAAAACGCGCTTCTGAAAATGATTGTCATCATGCTACGGTCGGGCACGTTGGATCTTTGACCACGCCCTTACTCGGAGTGTCCCGTGCGCCTCCCGGCCCGTTTCGTCCCTCTCACCGCGGTCACCACCGCGGCCTCCGCCCTGCTCACGGGCTGTTTCTCATCGACGGGACCCGAGGAAGCCGGGAGCGAGGGCAAGCGGATACGGATCGCGATGATGCAGCCGCCCCGCTCGGGCCTGTCGCCGCTGTCCGACGACGCGTTCAAGCTGTCTCGCTGGTCGACCGCCGAGACCCTGGTGAAGCTGGACGCGGAGGGCGACGCGCAGCCCGCGCTGGCCACGGAGTGGAAGCGGTCGGGCAAGAAGTGGACGTTCACGATCCGGGACGGCGTGACCTTCCATGACGGTACGAAGCTGACGGGCGAGGCCGTCGTCAACTCCCTCACCGAGGCGGCCACCGCCGCACCCAAGCCCCGCATCCTCGACGGCGTGGACCTCACCGCGCGGGCCGACGGCGACACCGTCACCGTCACCACGGCCACCGAGGACCCGCTGGTCCCGCAGCGCCTGAGCTCGCCGCAGCTGTCGATCCTCGCGGTGAAGGCGTACGAGGGAAAAACGGTGAACCCGGTCGGCGCGGGCACCGGCCCCTTCGAGCTGACCAAGGTGAACGGCACCACCTCCGCCGCCCTCGACCGCTACGACGACTACTGGGGCGGCAAGGCCAAGGCCCCCGGTATCGATGTGACGTTCGTGCCCGACGGCACCGCCCGCGCGGCCTCCCTGCGCAGCGGCGAGGCCGACATCGTCGAGTCGGTCCCGGTGTCGCAGGCCGCCTTGCTCGACCAGGACCTGATCACCGAGGTCCCGATGCCCCGCACCAACACCCTCTACCTGAACACCGGGAAGGGCGTCTTCAAGGACGCCTCGCTGCGCGCCACCGCCCGCGAGGCCGTCGACGCCGAGTCGATCGTCGAGGGCGTGTACGAGGGACGGGCCGATGTCGCCGAGGGTCTGCTCGGGCCCGCGCTCCCCTGGGCCGCCGAGCTACGGCCGACGGTGAAGCGCGCGAAGGCGGGTGACCCCTCCGGCAAGTCCATCACCATCGGCACCTTCACCGATCGCGCCGAGCTGCCCGAGGTCGCGGCCACGCTGCAACAGCAGCTGCAGAAGGCCGGGTTCGAAGTGAAGCTCGATGTGCGCGAGTACGCGAACATCGAGTCCGACGCGCTGGCGGGCGAGTTCGACGCGTTCATCCTGTCCCGGGCGACCGTCCTCGACTCCGGCGACCCGGCCGCGTACCTCTACAGCGACTTCGCCTCCGACGGCTCCTTCAACATCTCCCAGCTCGCCGACAGGACCGTCGACACGGCCCTCGGCAAGGCCTCCGACACCGCCGCCGGTGACGCCCGCCGCCAGGCCGTCATCGACGCCGAGGCCGCCGTCCTCACCACCGACGCGGCCGTACCGATGCTGCACGAGAGGGTGATCCAGGGCGACGCGGCCGGAGTCGTGGACGCGGCACACGACCCGCGCGAGCGGGAGCTGGTCACGGCGGACACGTACGTCAAATGAAGCGTGCTGCAGGGAAGTCGGCCGGCCCGGCACGGGTGGGACGTGCCGTGGGGAAGTCGGCAGACCCACTGTCCGTGGGACGCGTCGTGGGGAAGTCGGCAGACCCACCGTCCGTGGGACGCGTCGTGGGGAGGTCGGCCGCGTCATCGCCCATAGGACGTGCCGCGAGGAGCGCCGGGAAGTGGGTCGGTCCCGCCGGGCTCACCCGCCTCGTCTGTCTCGTCGCCGTGCTGGCCGCCGTCGGTCTGCTGCCGTGGCTGTCCGGCCGCGATCCCGCGCTGACCGTGCTGCGCGCCCGGTCGGCCGAGCAGGAGGCGACGCCCGAGGCGCTGGCCGCGATCCGCGAGGACCTCGGCCTGGAAGCCGGTCCCCTGTCCCTGCTGGGGAATTGGGCTTCCGGGCTGCTGCGCGGCGACCTCGGCACGTCGTGGGTGTCGGGCACGGACGTGCTCCCCTCGGTGGTCTCCGGTCTCCAGGTCTCTCTCGGTCTGATGGGCGCCGCTTTCGCCGTAGCCGTACTGCTGGCCTGCGCGCTGGTCGCCCCGGTGCTCGTACGGGGCCGGGGGTCGGCCGGCGCGTTCGCCGCGATGCTCGCCGCCGTGCCCGAGTTCCTGCTGGCCACGGTGGCGCTGCTGGTGTGCGGGGTGTGGCTGGGCCGGCTGCCGACGGCGGGCTGGGCGGGCCCCGAGTACCTGGTCCTGCCCGCGATCGCGCTCGGTGTCCCGGCCGGCGGTCTGCTGGGCCGCCTGGTCGCGGACGCGCTGCCCGCCGTGCTCGACGAACGCTGGGTGGAGCTGTGGCGCGGCGCGGGCGTGAGCCGGGCCCGTGTCTCGGCGGCCGCCCTGCGCCGCGTACTGCCGCCCCTGGTACCGCAGTTCGGCATGGCCGCCGTCGGTCTGACGGGCGGCGCGGTCGCCGTGGAGACGGTGTTCGCGGTGCCCGGCATCGGCCGTACGGCACTGGGCGCGGCCAAGTCCCAGGACCTCCCCCTCCTCCAGGGCTCGGTCCTCGCCCTCCTCGCCCTGGGCCTGGTCGCGGGCGCCCTGGCCGCGCTCGCCCGACACCGTCTCCTCGGCCCGGCCCTGCGCGACGCGGGCCTCATCCTGCCGCCGGCCCGCCCGGTCCGCACCCACCCCGCGATACCGTCGGCCCTGGCAGTCGTCCTCCTGGTCACCATCGGCTGGGGCCTGTTGCGCGACCCGTTCGCCGTGGACACCACCGCCCGCCTTCTCCCGCCGTCCTGGGCGCACCCGCTCGGCACGGACGGACTCGGCCGTGACGTGCTGGCCCGCCTCGGGCACGGCGCGGCCTCCACGGTCGGCACCGCGGCGGCGGTCTGCGCGCTGAGCCTGCTGGTCTCCCTGGCGCTCGGCTTCCTGCCGGGTGTGGCGGCGGGCGCGGCCGACATCGCCAACGCGCTGCCTCCGGTGATCGTCGGCATCCTCGTCGCCGCGGCGGCCGGCCCCGGCACGGGCGGCGCGGCCCTCGCCGTGGCCCTGATCTCCTGGCCTGCCCTGTCCGCCCACGCGGCGGCGCTGGTCCAGGAGGTCCGTGCGTCCACCTTCCTCACCGCCCAACGGGCCATCGGGGCGAGCCCGTTGTGGATCCTCACCCGGCACGTCCTCCCCTCCGTCGCCGCCCCGGTCGCCCGCCACGCGGTCCTCCGTCTCCCGGGCATCGCCCTGGCCCTCGCCTCCCTGGGCTTCCTGGGCCTCGGCGCCCAACCACCCACCCCCGAGTGGGGGCTGCTCCTCGACGAGTCCCGCGCCTACGTGGAACGCGCCCCGTGGGCGGCCCTGGCCCCGGCGGTCGCCCTGGCCCTGCTGGCCGGGCTCGCGGTGTCGGGGGCGTCGTACGCGGAGCCGCGCACGGGCCGCCGTACGAGGAAACCCGGCCGGGCACACACTGTGAAGGGGGCAGCGTCCGTTGAAGTCGCGACCGAAGTCTGACGTCCCGCCGAAGACTGACGTACTACACAAGTCCGACACCCTGCTGTCGGTTCGCGGGCTACGGATCGCGTTCGACGGGGTGGAGGCCGTGCGCGGGCTGTCCTTCGATGTCCGCCCGCGCGAAGTTCTCGCCCTGGTCGGCGAGTCGGGCGCGGGCAAGTCCCTGACGGCCCGCGCGCTGCTCGGGATGCTGCCCGAGGGCGCGACGACGAGCGGAACCGTACGGCTGCGCGGTGACACGGATCTCGCCGCCCAGCGTGGCCGCGGTATCGCCCTCGTCCCCCAGGACGCCCTCGCCGCCCTCTCCCCCGTGCACCCCGTGGGCGACCAACTGGCCGCCGCCGTACGGTCGGTGGCGCGTGTCTCGCGCAAGGAGGCCCGCGCCCGGGCGGTGGCCGCGCTCGACCGGGTGGGTATCCCCGATGCCGTACGCAGGGCGCGGGCGTATCCGCACGAGTACTCCGGCGGTATGCGCCAGCGAGCCGTGATCGCCATGGCGACGATCAACGAACCGGACGTCGTCGTCGCCGACGAGCCCACGACCGCGCTCGACGCGGAGCTCCAGGAGCAGGTGCTCCGGGTCCTCGGCGAACAGCGGGAGGCGGTCGGTGCCGCGCTCGTGCTGGTCACCCACGACCTGGGCGTGGTCCGGGAACACGCCGACCGTGTGTTGGTCATGTACGCCGGCCGCCAGGTCGAACAGGGCCCGGCGAGAGGGGTGTTGGGGCGTCCGCGAGCGCCGTACACGGCGGGCCTGCTGGCGTCGCTGCCACCGGACGACGACGGCGATGTCGGCTCGGACGGTGCTGTCGGCGGCGGTCGCAGCCATGGCGGTGACGATCCGCGCCCCACTGCCGGTCGTCGTCACCGTCGGCTGCCCTCGATCCCCGGGTCCCCGCCCGCCCCCGACGCCCTCCCGCCGGGCTGCGCCTTCGCGCCGCGCTGTCCGCTCGTCGAGGACCGCTGCCGTCGGGCGGAACCGGAGCCGTGGGTGGCCGACGACGGCCATGAGGTCTCCTGCCACCGCTGGGACGAAGTCCCGTATCCCGCGACCGAGTTGTTCCAGGAGCCCGTATGAACCGGCGTGACCCCCTGCTCGACGTGCGCGACCTGGTCGTCCGCTACGGCACGGTCACCGCCGTCGACCAGGTGTCCTTCACGGTGGACGCGGGCGAGACCCTGGCCCTGAACGGCCCGTCCGGCTGCGGAAAGTCCTCCACGGTCGCCGCCGTGCTGCAGCTGCGCCGCCCTGTTGGGGGCGAAGTCCGTTTCGAGGGGCGGGAGTTGACGACGCTCACCGAACGCGGACTGCGCCCGCTCCGCCCCCGTATGCAGCCGGTCTTCCAGGACCCGTACGGCTCGCTCAGCCCTCGCCACCGCATCCGGGACGCGGTGGCGGAGCCCCTGCGCGTCCAGGGCCGCTGGGACGCGACGGGCCCCGCCCGGGTCGACGAACTCCTCGACCGGGTCGGCCTGGACCCGGCCTACGGCGACCGCTTCCCGCATGAGCTGTCCGGCGGCCAGTGCCAACGCGTCGGAATCGCACGGGCGCTGGCCTCCGATCCCCGCCTGCTGGTCCTCGACGAGCCGGTGTCCGCCCTCGACCCCTCCATCCGGGCCGGGATCCTCAACCTGCTCGCCGACCTCCAGGACGAGCTGAACCTGGGGTACCTCTTCATCTGCCACGACCGCGCGGTCGTACGCCACTTCGCGGACCGCTCGATCGAGATGCGCGCCGGGAGGCTCGTCCCGGCCTAGGCGGAATTCCCCGATCGGCCGCCGACCAGCGGCGATCAACAGTCGATCACTTGCGCCACAAATCCGAACAGCATGCGCACAGCAACCTTAGGCCGCTTCCGTCAGTTCCGCTGGACGACGATCGGCCGGGCGCCCCCGGGCAGGGCTTCACAGACCTAGTCCCCGGCGTCCGCTCCCCCGGGCTTCGCCACGGCCTCCAGCACCCGGCGGAGCCCTTCGGCGAGTTGGTCGGCCTCGGGGGCGCTCGGCGGGTCGAAGGTCCACTGGGCGATCAGCCCGGTCATCAGGGTCACGAAGAACTTGCCCAGGGTGTCCACGTCCCGTTCCGTGACGTCCTCGTCCCGGCCGCCCATGAACATCGGGATCAGGCCCCGTCCGGCCTCCCGCTGCGCCAGCGCCAAGTGGTCCCGCAGTTCGGGTAGTTGGTCGCCCATGACGATGATCTCCATGCTGAGCCGCCACATCGAACCGGGCCCCCGCATGGTGTCGATGACGTTCCCCCACACCTCCTGGAACCGTTCGAGCGACCCGGGCTCGGCACCGCCCGTCACCGGCTCGTCCGCATCGAAGGCCTCGGACATGTCTCCGACCAGGGCCACGTACGCCTGCGCCAGCAACGCGTCCTTCGAGCCGTAGTGGTAGCCGATCGACGCCAGGTTCGTCCCCGACTCCTTGACGATGTCACGCGCCGTCGTACGCGCGAACCCCTTCTCCAGCAGGCAGCGCTTGGCGCCTTCGAGCAGATCCTCACGGTGTCCCATGCGGGTCAGCGTAGCCCCGTGGCCATACAACCGTCCTAGACACATGTTTTATACAGACGTACTAGACGACCGTATAAGACGCCCGTACAGTCACCGTCATGACGACGAACCTCAAGGACCCGGCCGCCCCCGACGCCCCTCGGGGACGCGCCGGTCGCCGCGAATGGACCGCTCTCTGCGTCCTGATGCTTCCGCTGCTGCTGGTCACGATGGACGTGTCGGTGCTGTACTTCGCGGTCCCCGCGATCAGCGCGGATCTGGAACCGAGCGGCACGCAACTGCTGTGGATCTTCGACATCTACGCGTTCGTGCTGGCCGGGCTGCTGATGACGATGGGCTCCCTCGGTGACCGCATCGGCCGTCGCCGCCTCCTGCTGATCGGCGCGGCCGCGTTCGGCGCGGCGTCGCTGGTGGCGGCGTACGCGAACAGCGCCGAGACACTGATCGCGGCCCGCGCGGTGCTCGGCGTCGGCGGCGCGACGCTCATGCCGTCGACGATGGCGCTGACCCGGACGATGTTCACGGACCCCGGCCAGCGGGCGAAGGCGATCGGCATCTGGTCCGGTGTGATGACGGCGGGCATCGCGCTCGGCTCGGTACTCAGCGGTGCGCTCGTGGAGTTCTTCTGGTGGGGCTCGGTCTTCCTGGTGAACCTGCCCGCGATGGCGCTGCTCCTGCTCCTCGGCCCGCTCCTGCTCCCCGAGTCGAGGGACCCGTCCCCCGGCCGCTTCGACCTGCTGAGCGTCCCGCTGTCGATGGCGGCCGTCCTGCCCGTCATCTACGGCCTCAAGGAGATCCCGTCGGAGGGCTGGAACGTGCTGTACGTGGTGTCGCTGACCATGGGCCTGCTCTTCGCGGCCCTGTTCGTCCACCGCCAGCGCACCACGGTCTCCCCCCTCATCTCCCCCGCGCTGTTCCGCGGCAACGGCTTCACCCCGGCCCTCGTCCTCAACCTCGTCGCGGCCTTCGGGATGATGGGCTCGGCCTACTTCACCACCCAGTACCTCCAGTCCGTCCTCGGCAAGAGCGCGCTGGAGGCCGCACTGTGGGGGCTGCTGCCCTCCCTGCTCGTCGGCGTCGCCGCGCCGATCACGACATACCTCGTACAGCGGGGTGTGAACCGGGCGCACGTCGTGTCCGCGGGCTTCGCGACCGCCGCGTGCGGTTACGCGCTGCTGGCCGTCATCGGCACCGACTCCCTCTGGCTGGTCCTCGCCGGCTCCGGCGTCCTGGCCGCCGGCATCGTCACGGTCCTCTCCCAGATGACCGACCTCGCCCTCGGCGCCACCCCCGTGGAACGCGCCGGATCCGCGTCCTCCCTCCTGGAGACCGGTCAGGAGTTCGGCGGCGCCCTCGGCATGGCCACCCTCGGCTCCATCGGCACGGCCCTCTACCACCACGAGATCCCGGCCTCCGCGCCCGCCCCGGCACGCGAAACCCTCGGGGGCGCCCTCGCGGTGGCCGACCAACTGCCCGGCCCCGCGGCCGAGTCCCTGACGGCGGCCGCGCGAGCCGCCTTCACCACCGGCATGCAGGGCGCGGCGACGGCGGGGGCCGTCGTGCTGCTGGGGGCGGCGGTGCTGGCGGTCGGGGCGTTGCGCGCAGTGGGCGTGCGGGATCCCGAGGTGGAGGCAAGCCCGGTCAGGACAGCGAGCCGGTCGTGATCAGCCCCTCCCGATACGCGATGGCCACCGCCTCCGTACGGCTCGCCGCCCCCAACTTGGCCAGGATGTTGGACACATGCACGCTCGCCGTCTTCCCGGTGATGAACAGCTCGTCGCCGATCTGCCGATTGGTACGCCCGAGCGCGAGCAGCCGAAGGACATCGCACTCCCGCGCGGTGAGCGCGGGCAGCAGGGGCACGCCCCCGTCCCCCGAGGCCTGCGCCAACCGCCCCCGACGGACCAGCGCGTCCAGGGCGGCGCGCAACGGCACGGCCCCCAGCCGGTCGGCGGTCTCCCCCACCGCCCGGGCCTGCGCCACGGCCTCCTCCCGCGCCCCCGCCTCCAGCAATGCCTCCGCCAGCCGCAGCCGACACCGGGCCCGCTCGTACGGATCGCCGAACGCGAACGCGTCCACCGCCTTCCGCCACGCCCCCACATCGGGCCCGGTACGCACCCGGGCCCACTCCGCCTCGGCCCGGGCCAGCCAGGCCAGCCCCTCCGGTCCCTGCTCGCCGCCGTCCTCCCCCTCTGCGGCGGTCGCCCGCGCGGCCTCCACCAGTTCCTCCCCCGTGGCGGCCCAGTACTGTGCCCCCTCCTCGTGCCCGGCCGACCTCCGCTCCGCCACCGCGTCCCCGATCGCCCCGAGGGCCAGCGCGGCGAGCCGGACGGTCGCGGCGTGCCGGGACCCGGACTCGTCGGAGAGGGCGGCGACGCTCGTACGGAACTGCGCGACCGCAGCCTCGGGATCGTGCCGCAGGACGGCCGCCTCGGTGAGCGCGACGCCCGCGACGAGCCCGGCCATCCAGTCGTCGTACGGCCCGTTCAGAAGCGCCCGGGCCCGCTCCGCGGCGCTCTCGTCACCGCGGGCGAGGGCGACGTACAGGGCGGGACCGACCGCGTAGCCGACCGCGGCGGGCAGCCGGTCGGCGGCCGCGGCCGAGCGGACGCACTCGTCCCAGCGGCCCAGCGTGTAGAGGCAGAGGGAGTGGAGGTAGCGCATCTCCACCGGGTACGGGGAGGAGAGGAGACCGGTGCGGCCCGCGCTGTCGAGGCCCTCGGAGAGCCAGTCGAGGCATTCGCCGAGGTCGCCGGACTCGAAACAGCCGACGGCGAGGTTGAACAGGGCGCGCATCTCCACGGGGACGTTGCCCGCGCGGCGGGCCAGCTCGCGGGCGTCGCGCAACCGCACCCGTCCCTCCCGCGTACGCCGGTTGCCACGAGGGTCGAGACCGACCACGGAGATGATCAGGTCGGCCCGGGCGTCGCCCAGTCCGAGCCGCTCGGCGACGCGCAGCGCGTCCCCCGCCACCCGCCCGGCCTCCTCGTTCTCCCCCACGTACCGAGCCGCCATCACATGCGTGGCCGCCGCCCACACCCAGGTGGGGGACGGAGGCTCGGCGGGGATCATCGCCAGCGCCTCGCTGCTGTACCGGAACGCGGCCTTCAGACTGTCCACGCGCATCAAGTCACCGGCGAGGGTGTAGCGCACCCGGGCGCCCAACTCCGAGTCCGCGTCCGGGCCGGCTCCGGCGAGCGCCGAGCGGGTGAGGGAGACCGCGCGGTGGTTCTCCCCGGCGCGCGCGGCGGCGGACGAGGCGCGCAGGGTGAGGGTGACCGTGTCGAGGTCCCGGGGCCGCGCCCCGGCGTCCACGGACGACCACAGATCGAGGGCGCCCTCGAGATGCCGCAGTTCCTCGGCGGGCGCCCCGATGCCGTGCGCGTGGTCGGCGGCCTCGACGGACGCCGTCAGCGCGTCGGCGAGGTCGTGGCTCTCGCGCGAGTGGTGGGCGCGCTCGGCGCTCTCCCCGGCACGGCCCCGGCGGGCCAGCAGCTTGGCGAACACCCCGTGCAGCCGGACCCGTTCGCCCGGCAGCAGATCCGCGTAGACGGCCTCCCGCGTGAGGGCGTGCCGGAACTCGTACGTCGCCCCCCGGCCCGGCAGCAGCAGTTGCCGGCCGACCGCCTCCCGCAGCGCCGACTCCAGCTCGTCGTCCGGGAGTTGGACGGCGTCCCGCAGCAGGTCGTGCCCGACCCTGCGCCCCGCCACCGCCGCCGTGCGCAGCACCTGCTGGGCGGCGCCGGGCAGTTGCTCGATCCGGATCAGCAGGACATCGGCCAGCCCGCTCGGCAGCACGGCCCCGGGCTCGTCCGCCGTCGCGGCCAGCAACTCCTCCGCGTAGAACGCGTTGCCCTCCGCCCGCTCGACGATCCGGCCGACCGTGACCTCGGACAGCGGCTCGGCGCGCAGCGAACGCACCAGCCGCGCGACCTCCGTGTCCGGCATCGGCTTCAGCTCCAGCCGCTCCACGGCGGGCAGCCGCACCAGCTCGGCGAGCAGCGGGCGCAGCGGGTGGCGGCGGTGCAGGTCGTCCGCGCGGTACGAGGCGAATACCGCGAGACGGTGGGCGGGGGCGCCGGGAGTGGGCCGCTGGAGCACACCCCGGCTGAGCAGGAAACGCAGCAGATCCCGCGAGGACTGGTCGGCCCAGTGCAGGTCCTCCAGCACGAGCAGGACGGGGGCCGTCCCGGCGAGGTCCGCGAGCAGCGCGGCGATGCCCTCGAAGAGCTGCGGCCGGTCAGCGCCGTCGCCTCCGCCGCCGAGGAGCCGTGCGGTGGCCGGGTGCGCCTGGAAAAGCGGCGCGAAGCGCTCGTCCGCGGCGAGGGCGCCGAGGATCTCCGTGAACGGCAGGTACGGCAGACCGACATCACCGAGGTCCACACAGTGGCCGGTGAACACGGCAGTCCCTTTGCTCACCGCATACGCCGCCGCCTCCGCCAGCGTCCGGCTCTTGCCGACGCCCGCGTCCCCCGCGACCAGCACGGCCCGGGGTTCACCGCCCCCTGCCCGGTCCACGACATCCGTCAACCGGGCCAGCTCGGCGTCCCGCCCGACGAACGGCGCGTGGAATATGTTCTGCGACACACGGCCATCCTGGCACGCACCCCCCGCGATCCTCTCGTCGGCGGGGGGGTGCAGAAGGCGGGACCCTGCCACCCCAGGTGACCAGGCCCCGCCTCCCGCAAGAACAACCTCAGACCAGGTTCACCGACCGCGCCGACGTCGCGCCGATCTCCTCCGCGACCTCGGCAAGCACCGGCTGGGGAACCGTGTCGTCGACGGTCAGCACGGCGAGCGCCTCGCCACCCGCCGTGGAGCGGGCGACCTGCATACCGGCGATGTTGATCCCGGCCTCGCCGAAGATACGGCCGACGGTCCCGACGACACCGGGACGGTCGACGTAGCTGAAGACGACCATGTGGTCGGCGAGGGCGAGGTCCACGTCGTAGTCACCGACGGCGACGATCTTCTGGTGGTGCTTCGGACCGGCCAGCGTGCCGGAGACCGACACCTCCTCGCCGCTGCCGAGCGTGCCGCGCACGGTGACGACGTTGCGGTGGTCGGGCGACTCGGAGCTGGTGGTCAGCCGGACCTCGACGCCGCGCTCCTGGGCGAACAGCGGAGCGTTGACGTAAGACACCGTCTCGTCGACGACGTCCTCGAAGACACCCTTGAGGGCGGACAGCTCCAGCACCTTCACGTCGTGCTGGGTGATCTCGCCGTACACCTCGACGTCGAGGCGGACCGCGACCTCACCGGCCAGCGCGGTGAAGATACGGCCGAGACGCTCGGCGAGCGGCAGCCCCGGCTTGACGTCCTCGGCGATGACACCGCCCTGCACGTTCACCGCGTCCGGGACCAGCTCACCGGCGAGGGCGAGACGCACGGACCGCGCCACCGCGATGCCCGCCTTCTCCTGGGCCTCGTCGGTGGAGGCGCCGAGGTGCGGGGTGCAGACGACCTCGTCCAGCTCGAACAGCGGCGAGTCGGTGCAGGGCTCCTTGGCGTACACGTCGAGGCCCGCGCCCGCGACCCGGCCCTCCTTGAGCGCCGAGTACAGCGCGGCCTCGTCGACGATCCCGCCGCGCGCGGCGTTGACGATGCGCACCGACGGCTTGACCTTCTGCAGCGCCTCGGCGCCGATCAGACCGACCGTCTCGGGGGTCTTCGGCAGGTGGACGGTGATGAAGTCGGAGACCTCGAGCAGCTCGTCCAGCGACAGGACCTTGACGCCCATCTGCGCGGCCCGCGCGGGCTGCACGTAGGGGTCGAAGGCGACGACCTTCATGCCGAAGGCGGACATGCGCTGGGCCACCAGGGCACCGATACGGCCGAGGCCCACGACGCCGAGGGTCTTCTCGGCCAGCTCCACGCCCGTGTACTTGCTGCGCTTCCACTCGCCGTTCTTCAGCGCCGTGTTCGCCTGCGGGATGTGGCGGGCGGTGGCGAGGAGCAGACCACAGGCCAGCTCGGCGGCGGTCACGATGTTCGAGGTGGGGGCGTTGACGACCATCACGCCGGCCTTGGTGGCGGCGGAGACGTCCACGTTGTCCAGGCCGACGCCGGCGCGCGCGACGACCTTCAGCTTCTTCGCGGCGGCGATCGCCTCGGCGTCGACCTTGGTGGCCGAGCGGATCAGGATCGCGTCGACGTCGGCGATGGCCGGGAGCAGTTCGGCTCGGTCCGCTCCGTTGACGTTCCGGATCTCGAAGTCCGGGCCCAGCGCGTCGACGGTGGCGGGCGACAGCTCTTCAGCGATCAGTACGACTGGTTTCGAGCTCACGTGAGTCCTCACAAGTCCAATGCTGCGGACGGCCGTCCCGACGGCCGCAGGCGGTGGAGGGAAGCGGCACCGGAGATTCTCGGGTGTGTTCCCGCGTCGTTCGGTGCGTGCTCTCGGTGTGTCGGGTGAAGGCGCTCGTAGCGGAGCTACTTGGACCTTCACCCGGTGCGGCGAGAGTGCGTGCCGGGCGGCGCGGGGGCGTGCCCGCAAATCTTCGGTGTCGCTGGGCCGCGTGGAAGACGCACGACGCTGTGGGCCTGACGCGTATGTAGTGCAGCAGTGTAGTGGCGCCGGGGGCGTCGCCTCACGCCACTGCGGAAGGATCACCCGGACGTGAAGCAAGGTCGGCCGTGGCACCGGGTGAACACCCGCCACGGCCGACCTCAAGAGGTCACGCCTCTTCGTCGTTCACCCAGCTCATGAGCTTGCGCAGCTCCTTGCCCGTGGTCTCCAGCAGGTGCTCGGAGTCCTGGGTCTTGTACTCGTTGTACTTCTTCAGACCGCCGTGGTACTCGTCCATCCACGCCTGGGCGAACGTGCCGTCCTGGATCTCGGCGAGGATCTTCTTCATCTCGGCCTTGGTGGCGTCCGTGATGATCCGGGGGCCGGTGACGTAGTCGCCCCACTCGGCGGTCTCGGAGATCGACCAGCGCATCTTCTCCAGGCCGCCCTCGTACATGAGGTCGACGATCAGCTTCAGCTCGTGCAGGCACTCGAAGTACGCGATCTCGGGCTGGTAACCGGCCTCGGTCAGCGTCTCGAAACCGGCCTTGACCAGCGCGGCCGTACCACCGCAGAGAACGGCCTGCTCACCGAACAGGTCGGTCTCGGTCTCCTCGGTGAAGGTCGTCTTGATGACACCCGCGCGGGTGCCGCCGATGCCCTTGGCGTACGAGAGAGCCAGCGCGAAGGCGTTGCCGGTCGCGTCCTGCTCGACGGCCGCGATACACGGAACGCCGCGGCCCTCCTCGTACTGGCGGCGGACGAGGTGGCCCGGGCCCTTGGGGGCGACCATGCAGACGTCGACGCCGGCCGGGGGCTTGATGAAGCCGAAGCGGATGTTCAGGCCGTGGCCGAAGAACAGCGCGTCGCCGTCGTTGAGGTTGTCCTTGATGGACTCCTCGTAGACCTGGGCCTGGATCGGGTCCGGGACGAGGATCATGATGACGTCGGCCTCGGCGGCGGCCTCCGACGGGGTCACCACGCGCAGGCCCTGCTCCTCGGCCTTCGCCTTGGACTTGGAGCCCTCGTGCAGACCGACGCGGACGTCCGCACCCGAGTCGCGCAGGGACAGCGCGTGGGCGTGGCCCTGGCTGCCGTAGCCGATGACCGCGACCTTGCGGCCCTGGATGATGGACAGGTCGGCGTCGGCGTCGTAGAACAGCTCGGCCACTTTGGGTTCTCTCCTTGAGTGCAGGTGTTGCGTCCCACCGTATGACGGCGGGCGGAATGAAAGTCTGCGGGTCTCGGTATACGGGCGGCCGCGCGTCGTCGGCCGCCCGTATCGAGTGTCAGGCCGACCGGTCCAGTGCGCGCAGCGAGCGGTCCGTGATCGAACGGGAACCGCGGCCGATCGCGATCGTGCCGGACTGGACCAGCTCCTTGATACCGAACGGCTCCAGCATCTTGAGCATGGCGGTCAGCTTGTCGCTGGACCCGGTGGCCTCGATGGTGACGGCCTCCGGGGAGACGTCGACCGTCTTGGCGCGGAACAGCTGGACGATCTCGACGATCTGGGAGCGCGTCTCGTTGTCGGCGCGCACCTTCACCAGAACGAGTTCCCGCTGAACGGCGGAGCCCGGCTCCAGTTCGACGATCTTCAGGACGTTGACGAGCTTGTTGAGCTGCTTCGTCACCTGCTCCAGCGGCAGTTCCTCGATCACGTTCACCACGATGGTGATACGGGAGATCTCGGGGTGCTCGGTGACACCGACCGCGAGCGAGTCGATGTTGAAGCCGCGGCGGGAGAACAGGGCCGCGATCCGGGCCAGGATGCCCGGGGTGTTCTCCACCAGGACGGAGAGCGTGTGCTTGGACATGTCTCGTTCGGTCTCTCTCGCTCAGTCGTCTTCGTTGTCGCCGAAGTCGGGGCGGACGTCCCGGGCGGCCAGGATCGTGTCGTTCGAGGTGCCGGCGGCGACCATCGGCCACACCATCGCGTCCTCGTGGACGACGAAGTCGACGACGACCGGGCGGTCGTTGATCGAGTTCGCCTCCTCGATGACCTTGTCGAGGTCGTCCGGGGACTCGCAGCGGATCGCGTAGCAGCCCATGGCCTCGGACAGCTTCACGAAGTCGGGGACACGGGTGCCGCGGGCGTTCGGGTTGACGTCGTCCGGGCCGCTGTGCAGGACGGTGTTGGAGTAGCGCTGGTTGTAGAACAGGGTCTGCCACTGGCGGACCATCCCGAGGGCGCCGTTGTTGATGATGGCGACCTTGATCGGGATGTTGTTCAGGGCGCAGGTGGTGAGTTCCTGGTTGGTCATCTGGAAGCAGCCGTCGCCGTCGACCGCCCAGACGGTCTGCGCCGGGGCCCCGGCCTTGGCGCCCATGGCGGCCGGGACCGCGTACCCCATCGTTCCGGCGCCGCCGGAGTTCAGCCAGGTGGCGGGCTTCTCGTACTGGATGAAGTGGGCGGCCCACATCTGGTGCTGGCCGACGCCCGCCGCGAAGATCGTGCCCTCGGGGGCGAGCTGTCCGATGCGCTCGATGACCTGCTGCGGGGAGAGCGAGCCGTCGGCCGGCTGGTCGTAGCCGAGCGGGTAGGTCTCGCGCCAGCGGTTGAGGTCCTTCCACCAGGCGGTGTAGTCGCCCGGGCCGCCCTCGCTGTGCTCCTTCTGCACGGCCTGGACCAGGTCGGCGATGACCTCGCGGGCGTCACCCACGATCGGCACGTCGGCGGCGCGGTTCTTGCCGATCTCGGCCGGGTCGATGTCCGCGTGGACGATCTTGGCGTACGGCGCGAAGCTGTCCAGCTTGCCGGTGACGCGGTCGTCGAAGCGGGCGCCGAGGGCGATGATCAGGTCGGCCTTCTGCAGTCCGGTGACGGCGGCCACGGAGCCGTGCATTCCGGGCATGCCCAGGTGCTGCGGGTGGCTGTCGGGGAACGCGCCGAGCGCCATCAGGGTGGTGGTGACGGGCGCGCCGGTCAGCTCGGCCAGCACCTTCAGCTCGGCCGTCGCCTGCGCCTTGAGGACGCCGCCCCCGACGTACAGGACGGGCCGCTTGGCGGCGGTGATCAGCTTGGCGGCCTCACGGATCTGCTTGGCGTGCGGCTTGGTGACGGGCCGGTAGCCGGGCAGGTCCATGGTCGGCGGCCAGGTGAAGGTTGTCTTCGCCTGGAGGATGTCCTTGGGGATGTCGACCAGGACGGGCCCCGGGCGGCCGGTGGAGGCGATGTGGAACGCCTGCGCGATCGCCCGGGGGATGTCCTCCGCCTTGGTGACCAGGAAGCTGTGCTTGGTGATCGGCATGGTGATGCCGACGATGTCCGCCTCCTGGAAGGCGTCCGTACCGATCGCCTTGGACACGACCTGCCCGGTGATCGCGACCAGCGGCACGGAGTCCATGTGCGCGTCCGCGATCGGGGTGACCAGGTTGGTGGCGCCCGGCCCCGACGTCGCCATGCACACCCCGACCTTGCCGGTGGCCTGCGCGTAACCGGTGGCCGCATGCCCGGCGCCCTGCTCGTGACGGACCAGCACGTGGCGCACCCGCGTGGAGTCCATCAAGGGGTCGTACGCCGGCAGGATGGTGCCCCCGGGGATGCCGAACACCGTGTCGGCCCCGACCTCCTCAAGAGAGCGGATGAGGGACTGCGCACCCGTGACGTGCTCGACGGGGGTGGACGGTCCTCCGGATCGGGGCCGCGGCTGCGGATGGTGGGCCCCGGTGGCCTGCTCGGTCATCGGCATTCTCTTCTCGATGCTGAGGGTGTTTTGCGAGGTTCGTGCAGTGTGCGGCTAGCGCCTGACTGGTGCCCGTGCAACAAAAAACCCCTCCTTGCCACAAGGCAAGCGAGGGGAGCGCGTCGGGTACGGTCGCTGGGGATTCCGGATCGTCGTCCGGTGGGTCCCAGCTTCAGCCGACGCGCTTTCCAAGTACGAGGATTCGAGTGCGCATGGCACTGACCCTCCCCCCGGCGCGCACCACGTGTCAAGCGGGTGGGACGGGAGTCTCATTATGTGAGCGAAGGGCACTTCCGCCTCCGTAGACAGCGGGTACACCACTTGTGTACACCCCTGCTCCACCACCCGCGAACGCGGGCTCCGCGGGCCCGTTGGGCACCGGGTAGTGCCCGAGGGACAGGGCCCGGCGGAGGCGGTACTCGTCCAGCGGTCCGGAGAAGGCGGCGCCCTGGCCGTGGGTGCAGCCCATCGCGCGCAGGGCGACGACCTGCTCGGGCAGATCCACCCCGTCGGCCACGGACTGCAGCCCCAGATCGTCGGCGATGCGCAGCAGCCCACGAGTGATCTTCTGCAGCCGCGTGGACTCCACGATCCCCTCGATGAGGCCGCGGTCCAGCTTCAGTACGTCGACGGGGAGCCGGCGCAGTGCCGTGATGGCCGCATGGCCGCTGCCGAAGCCGTCCAGAGCGACCCGGACCCCGAGGCGCCGGAGGTGGTGCAGCCGGCGCTCCAGATCGTCCAGCGGGCCCTTCAGCTCGGTGTCGGACAGCTCGACGACCAGGGAGCCGGAGGGCAGCCCGTGACGGGTCAGGAGTGTCTCCAGGGAGCCGGGGGGCAGTGAGCGGTCCAGTAGACGCCGGGCGCTCATCCGGACGGACACCGGTACGTTCAGGCCGCTGGTGAGGCGGTCGGCGGCCTGCTCGGCGGCCTGTTCCAGCATCCAGCGGCCCAGCTCGGCGGTCTTGTCGCTGTCCTCGGAGACCCGAAGGAATTCGGCGGGCGTGAAGAGCACCCCCTGGGACGAGCGCCACCGGGCCACGGTCGCGACCGACGAGATCCGGCCGGTTTCCAGCTCCACCACGGGCTGGTTCAGCAGCATGAACTCGCCTTCGTGCAGCGCGGCACGCAGCCGGGTGGCCAGCTCGGCCTTGCGTACGACGTCCTGCTGCATCTGTGGCTTGTACAGCTCGACGCGGCCCTTGCCGGACGCCTTGGCCCGGTACATGGCGAGGTCGGCGTTGCGCAGCAGCTCGCCGGCGCCGAGGCCGGGCTCGGCGAAGGAGACGCCGATGGAGGCTGCCACCCGGACATCGTTGCAGTCGATGGTGTACGGCTGCGAGAGAGTGATGCGGAGCCGGTCGGCGAGCTCGAAGATGTGCTGCTCGCGGGCGGCGCGGTCGCGGGAGCCGTCCCCGACGATGAGGGCCGCGAACTCGTCACCGCCGAGGCGGGAGGCGGTGTCCCCCTGCCGGACGGAGTCCTGCAGTCTGCGGGCGGCCTGGACGAGCAGCTCGTCCCCGGCCTGGTGCCCGATCGTGTCGTTGACGGCCTTGAAGCCGTCGAGGTCGATGAAGAGGACCGCCGTGTTGCGCAGGGCGATACCGCGGTCGGAGGAGCGGCGGCCGGAGAGCGCCTGCTGGACACGCTTGGTGAACAGGGCGCGGTTGGGCAGATCGGTGAGCGGGTCGTGCTCGGCGTTGTGCTGCAGCTGGGCCTGCAGGCGCACTCTCTCCGTCACGTCCCGGCTGTTGAAGATGAGGCCGCCGTGGTGGCGGTTGATAGTGGACTCCACGTTCAACCAGCCGCCGTCGCCGGACTTGAAGCGGCACTCGATGCGGGTGGTGGCCTCGTCGTCGGGGCTGGCGGCGAGGAACCGGCGCACCTCGTGGACGACACAGCCGAGGTCCTCGGGGTGGATGATCGACGCCAGCTCCTTGCCGACGAGGTCCTCCGCGGGGCGTCCGTAGACCCCGGCGGCGGCCGGGCTGACGTAACGGAGGATGCCGTTCGGCGCGGCGATCATGATGACGTCGCTGGAGCCCTGCACCAGGGAACGGAAGTGGTTCTCCTTCTGGGCCAGTTCCTGGGTGAGGGTGACATTGTCGAGGAGCATGATGCCCTGGCGCACGACCAGGGCGAGCACGACGGTGCAGGCGGTGATGAGCACCACGCGGTCGACGCTGCGGCCGTTGAGGACGTTGTAGAGGATGCCCAGGGTGCAGACGGCGGCGGCCAGGTAGGGAGTGAGTGCGGCCAGGGATCCGGCGATGGGGCGGGTGGCCGGGTACCGGCTGTGACCTCCTCCCTGGAGGAGCACATGCACATGTCCTCCCTGTGCGCCGTCGTGCCCGTGACCCGGCTGCACGTCGTGGCGGTGTCCCGGCCGCACGTCGTGCCGCTGGCCCGGGATGTGTTCGTGCACCACGCGCGCGTGCCCGCCCTCGTCCTCCTGTCCCTGCCGCTGGCCGGCCCAGGGGGCGTAGGCGAGGAGTAGGGATCCCGCGAACCAACCGGCGTCGAGGAGCTGGCCGGAGCGGTAGCTGGTGTGCAGCAGGGGCGAGGTGAACAGGGCGTCGCACATCACGGTGAGGGCGAGAGCGCCGATCACGGTGTTGACCGCGGAGCGGTGCATCGAGGAGCGGCGGAAGTGCAGTGCGAGCACCATGCTGACCAGGGCGATGTCGAGCAGCGGGTAGGCCAGCGAAAGCGCGGTGTGCGCGGTGTCGGAGTCGCCGAGCTGGGCGTTCTGGGCGAGGGCGAGGCTCCAGGAGAGGGTGACCAGGGAGCCGCCGATGAGCCAGGAGTCCAGCGCCAGGCAGATCCAGCCGGCCTTGGTCACGGGCCTCTTGGCCAGCACCAGCAGGCCGACGATGGCGGGTGGCGCGAAGCAGAGGAAGAACAGGTCCGCGTAGCTCGGTTCGGGCACGGGCCGCTCCAGGACGACCTCGTACCACCCCCAGACGCCGTTGCCCACGGCCGCCATGGCGGAGGAGAGGGCGAACAGCAGCCAGGCGGGTCGAAAGCGGCTGTGGCGGCGGCGCGCGTAGCGGAAGCAGGAGACGGCGGCCGCGGCGGCCGCGGCGCTGAGCCCGAAGTCGCCCATGACGAGGGCGACTTGCTCATTGCCCCAGCCGAGAGCCGCACCGACGGCGTAGGCCGCGCAGAGCAGGGCGAGGACGAGCTGGGCCCGCAGGCTCGCGCCACCGCGGTCGGGCGCCTGCCCGCCGGGCGGCGGCGGCCCGGGCAGTGGCTTGGCCGCCCGGAGCGTGGGGCTCAGCGTGGAGGCGGAGGACTGGCGGGGACTCACCGGGTCTCCCCGGCGAGCACCGCTCCCGTGCCCCGCTGGACCCGGTGCGTCGGGTGGGTGTGCTTTCTGCGGCTGCTGTGCGTGCGGTGATGACCGTGACCGCCGCGGCCGCCGTGGCTCCCGTGCGGGTGCCTCCGCGTCGCAGCTCGCCAGGGCCGCCGTCGGCGGCTCCGCCGCGTCGGATCGTTCGTCCATAGGCCGTGCATCGCCCGTCGCCCCCCTCGCTGTCTCAAGTCCGCCCCCGGCGCCGAACGGTGCGCGGCGCAGCCCCTGTCGGGACGATACACCAGTCTCGTCACTCAGGGACATAGCTCCTCTACGCTCAGTGACCATCTACGGCCACACGAGCACGGTCCGCTTCCGAAGGAACGCGGAGGGTGCCCGAAATGGATTACGCGTGGTCCGTCTCGCCCGTCGTAAGGACCACGTTGCGCAATGGCTCCCGGTTCACGAATCGCCCCAACTGGTCCACCAGCAGCCTTTTGGCACGCGGCAGGAAGGCCGACGTGGGGCCGCCCACGTGGGGGCTGATGAGCACCCCGGGCGCGCGCCAGAGCGGGTGCCCGGGCGGCAGCGGCTCGGGGTCGGTGACGTCGAGCGCCGCGGTGATGCGCCCGCCGTCCAGTTCCGCGAGCAGTGCCTTGGTGTCGACGACGCCTCCGCGGGCAACATTCACCAAGAGGGCCCCATCCTTCATCCGGGCCAGGAAACCGGCGTTGACCAAGCCTTTCGTCTGTTCCGTGAGAGGAGTGGACAGGATTACGACGTCCGCCTGCGGCAGCAGGGAGGGCAGTTCGGTGAACGAATACACCGGTCCGCGCGCCGTGGTGCGCTCAGAGCGCGCGACGCGCGCCACCCGCGCCACCTCGAAGGGCACGAGCCGGTCCTCGATGGCGGCGCCGATCGCGCCGTAGCCGACGATCAGGACGGTCCTGTCAGCGAGGGCGGGACGGAAGTCGCCCTGCCAGCGCTCCTGTTGCTGGGCCCGTACGAAGTCGGGGACGCCACGCAACGAGGCGAGGGTCAGGGTGAGCGCGAGTTCGGCCGTGCTGGCCTCGTGCACGCCGCGCGCGTTGCACAGCCGGACACCGGGAGCGACCACCGACAGCCGGGCCAGGATGTCGTCGACGCCCGCCGTGAGCGTCTGGACGACCCGCAGGTTCCGCATGGACTCCAGCGGGTTCACCGCGACCGTCCGACGCTTCATGTACGGCACCACGTACAGGACACAGTCCGCGGGATCGCCCGGATACGGCTGTGTGCCGTCCTCACCCCCGTCCCAGAAGAGGTAGTTGGGGCCCTGCGGGAGCCCCTCGATCTCGTCCGGCGGGATGGAGAGCCACACATCGCCGGTCACGTCCGCGGTCGGGTCGGCAGTCGCGTCAGCAGTCATGCTCGGAGGCTATGTCAGGTACCCGGTACGGCAGAGGTTAGGTTGGGGGTCGGGAGAGGGAGGGTCACGACCAGGTGGAGCGCAGGACGATCGGCGCGGCGACGCTCGAGGTGGGGGCCGTAGGACTCGGGTGCATGCCGATGAGCTGGGCGTACACCGGGTCGCGGCAACGGGGCGACGAGTCGATGCGGACGGTGCACCGGGCGCTCGACCTCGGCACCACGTTGCTGGACACGGCCGACATGTACGGCCCCTTCACCAACGAGCTGCTGGTGGGCCGGGTGCTGAAGGAGCGCCGCGCGGAGGCCTTCGTCTCCACCAAGGTGGGCCTGCTGGTGGGCGAGCAGCACGTCGTGGCCAACGGCCGCCCCGGCTATGTGAGACGAGCCTGCGACGCCTCGCTGCGTCGGCTCCAGACCGACGTCATCGACCTCTACCAGCTCCACCGTGCGGACCCCGAGGTCCCCGTCGAGGAGACGTGGGGTGCGATGGCGGAACTCGTACAGGCCGGGAAGGTGAGGGCGTTGGGCCTGTGCGCGGTGGGCGCGCGGGCGGGGCGCCGGTCGGGCGCGGGCATGTACGACACCACGATCCGCCAGCTCCAGCGGGTCCAGCAGATCTTCCCGGTGAGCGCCGTGCAGGCGGAGCTGTCGGTCTGGTCGCGGGAGGCCCTGGACTCCCTTCTCCCCTGGTGCGTGGCCCGCGGCATCGGATTTCTCGCCGCCATGCCCCTGGGGAATGGTTTCCTCACCGGCACCCTGACGCCCGGCGGGGGCTTCGAGCCCGACGACCTCCGCGCCCGTCACCCCCGCTTCACCGCCGACATGATGGCCGCCAACCAACCCCTCGTCGTCGGCCTCCGCCGCGTCGCGGCCCGCCACGGGGCGACCGTGACCCCGGCCCAGGTCGCCCTCGCCTGGGTCCTGTCCCTCGGCCCCCATGTGGTCCCGGTACCGGGCACCAAGCACGCACGGTGGGTGACGGAGAACGCGTCCGCCCATGCCCTGCGCCTCACGGCCGAGGATCTGACAGAGGTGGCGGACCTTCCTCCCGCGCGAGGATCCTGGGACTGAGGGGACGGCGGCCGGCCCCGTGCGTCAGGCGTCGTGCGTCAGGCGTCGTGCGTCAGGCGAAAAATCTGCTTGATCGGGCGGAGGTGGAACCTGTGGGGCACTCGCGGTGTAAGACAGGTAGAAGCTCCACGCCGAAGGGATCGTGATGGTGCAACGTCGAGTGGTGACGGCCGCGTTGGCCGCAGCCGTGCTCATGGTGACGACCGGCTGCTCCTCCGACGACGGAGAGAAGGCGGACGCGGCCGGCAGTTCACCCCCGAGCAGCAGCAGTGCCGAGTCGTCCCCGCCCGATCAGGCGGCGGACGCGGCACCCCCCGCCAAGGGCTCGGTGAAGGTGGTCCGCACCGTCGCCGAGGATCTCGACACCCCTTGGGGCCTCGCACCCCTGCCCGAGGGCGGACTCCTCGTGTCCTCTCGTGACGAGGCCACGATCAGCAGAATCGACGAGGAGTCCGGCAAGAAGACCGTGCTCGGGGAGGTCCCCGGCGTGGCCCCGGCGGGCGAGGGCGGCCTCATGGGCATCGCGGTCTCCCCGGAGTACGCCTCCGACCACATGATCTACGCGTACTTCACCTCGGAGTCCGACAACAGGATCGTGCGGATGCTGTACGACCCCGAGAAGCCCGCCGGCGAGCAGCTCGGCGCCCCCGACACCCTCCTCCGGGGAATCCCCAAGGGCACGAACCACAACGGCGGCCGGCTCGCGTTCGGCCCCGACCAGATGCTGTACGCGAGCACGGGCGAGCGGTACGAGGGCCCCCTGGCCCAGGACAAGGACTCCCTCGGCGGCAAGATCCTCCGCATGACCCCGGACGGCGAGCCGGCCCCGGGCAACCCCTTCGACAACTCCGTCGTGTACTCGTACGGCCACCGCAACGTCCAGGGCCTCGCCTGGGACGGCAAGCAGCGCCTGTGGGCCTCGGAGTTCGGCCAGAACACCTGGGACGAGCTGAACCACATCCAGCCCGGCGGGAACTACGGCTGGCCGGACGTAGAGGGCAAGGGCGGCAAGGCCGGTTACGTCGACCCGGTGGCGGTGTGGGGTACGGACGAGGCCTCCCCGAGCGGTATCGCCATAGCGGAGGGCTCGGTCTGGATGGCCGGCCTGAAGGGCCAGCGTCTGTGGCGCGTCCCTCTGGACGGCACCAAGGCCGCCGCCGACCCCCAGGCCTTCCTGGAGGGCGACTACGGCCGCCTCCGCACGATCGTCTCCGCCGGCGGCGACAAACTCTGGCTGATGACGAGCGAGACGGACGGGCGGGGCTCCCCGGAGGGCGGCGACGACAAGATCCTGGAGCTGGAGGTGAAGTAGACCGCCCGCCCCCTACTCCTCTACGAGGCGCTCCTCGGCCTCTTCCGCCACCGGCTCGGGCGGCCGTACGACGACCTTCCCGGACGCGAGGTCTACCGGTCCGCGTCCGGGGTCGTTGTCCCCTACGTCCTCACGGGTCAGTTCCAGCCGTTTGTGCTCGTCACGGGTGTGCTTGCGGCCGGGTGCGAACAGCTCCTCAAAGGCGTTGAACACAGCTCTCCCTCCCCCAGGGCCGCGAGGCGGCGGGCGGTCGGTCCCGGTCGAACAGCGGAGCCTCGGCGGCCCTCCCTGCCATCATCCCGCCGCCAACCGCTCCCCGGCCCCCGCCGGGGACAACCCCACTCGATGCGCCACCGCCGCCGCCTCGCCCCGGCTTGAGACGCCGAGCTTGGCAAGGATGTTGGAGACGTGGACGCTGGCTGTCTTGGGGGAGATGAAGAGTTCCTCGGCTATCTGGCGGTTGGTTCGGCCGGCGGCCACCAGGCGGAGGACGTCGTCTTCACGGCCGGTGAGGCCGAGCGCGGCGACCGGATCGGCGGGGGCGAGGGCGGGCTCGGGGGCACGGCTCAGGGTGAGGCGGGCGCGGCGGGCGAGGAGGGCGACCTCGTCGGCGAGCGGGCGGGCGCCGAGGTGGTCGGCGACGGCGGCGGCCAGCCGCAGCAGTTCCGTCGCGCGGTCCCGGGCCTCATCGTCCGTGCCGTCGGCCAGCAGCGCCTCGGCGAGGCGGTGCCGGACGCGGGCGAGGTCGTAGGGCCGTTCCAGGGACTCGAAGGCGGTGACGACGTCGGACCAGGTGTCCGGGGCCGTCATGCCCTCGGCGCGCTGGAGTTCGGCGCGGACCCAGTCTTCGTGGGCGAGCCAGACCGGTGCGCCGGTGGTGAGTTTCCTGACTGCGGTGAAGATCCGGTCGAGGGCCTCGTCGCGGCCGGGCCCGGCGGTCGGCAGGGCGCGGGCGTCGGCCTCGGCGGTGGCGGCGGCGAGCAGCAGGGGCCAGGCGTAGCGCTGGGTGCCGACGGGGAAGCCGGTGTCGAGGACGCGGGTCAGTTCGGCGCGGGCTTCCGGGAGGCGGCCCTCGGCGGCGGCGATGCCGATGGTGAGTGCGGATAGTGGCAGATTGCTCTGCGGCATGGGGTTGTGGGTGCCGTAGTAGCTGTGCGCGGCAGCGAGTCGGCGGCCGGCGTCGGCGAGGTCGCCGCGGGCCAGCGCGATGGCAGCGAGGCACATCGCGCTGAGGCCGCCCGGCTTGGAGTTCCCGCCGCCGACCCTGGCCTGCGCGGCTTCTTCCAGGGCCTCGTCCCAGCGGCCGAGGGAGATGAGCGACTCGGAGAGGTTGCCCCGGATCCAGGCTTCGGAGACCGACAGGCCCATGCGCTGGGTGGTTTCGAGGCCCTCGTGCATGAGGTGGACGGCCTCCTGCGAGCGGCCGACGGCCTCCAGGCAGGACGGAAGGTTGACATAGGCACGGCCCACGACGACGGCGGGCCCGCGTTCGAGGGCCCGGCGGCGGACCGCCTCCATCTCCGCGATACCGGCCTCGACTTCGCCGGCGTCGACCATCAGGCCGCCGACGGTCAGGCGCGCGTTCAGTTCGATGTCCTCGGCGTCCACCATGCGTGCGTACTCGACGGCACGCTGGGCGTCGGTGAGTGCGTCGGGGCCGGGGGCGTGCAGCATGGACCAGTTCGCGGCTCGGGAGAGTACCTCTGCGTGCACCTCGGACGGGGGCAGACCGCGAACCAGTTCCTGGGCGGTGGCGATCTCCTTCCAACCGTCGCCCCGGCCGAGATTCTCGATCAGCAGGGAGCGCTGGATCCAGAACCAGGCGGTGCGCAGGGGGTCGTCCACGTCGGCGAGCTGATCGAGGGCCCGTCCGGTGATCCGCATGGCCCGTTCCCGCTCCCCGCACAGGCGTCCGGCGACGGCGGCCTCGGCCATGAGGTCGAGGTAGCGCAGGGGGGTGGTGGCCGGGTCGCAGCCGCAGGGAGGGTAGACCTCGGTGTAGTCGATGGGGCGCAGGGCGGCGCGTACGGCATCGGGGGCGGCGTCCCACAGCTCCATCGCCCGTTCCAGGAGGCGTAGTTGCTCGGAGTGGGCGTGCCGGGAACGGGCCTCGGCGGAGGCGTCGAGGACAGCGGGCAGGGCCTTGGCGGCGTCGTGGGCGTGGTACCAGTAGCTGGCCAGGCGGGTGGCGCGGCCGTCGGCCGGGACGAGCGTCGGGTCGGCCTCCAGAACCTCGGCGTAGCGGCGGTTGAGCCGGGAGCGCTCGCCGGGCAGCAGGTCGTCGCTGACGGCCTCGCGGACCAGGGAGTGCCGGAAGCGGTAGCCGTCGCCGCCGGGGGCGGCGAGCAGGATGTTGGCGCCGACAGCAGCGCGCAGCGCCTCGATGAGGTCGTCCTCGGGGAGCCGGGCCACGGCCGCGAGCAGGGCGTACTCCACGGTGGAGCCGCCCTCGGCGACGATGCGGGCGACCCGCTGGGCGTCCTCGGGGAGCCGTTCGACGCGGACGAGGAGCAGGTCGCGCAGGGAATCGGTGAGGCCGGCGCAGCCGCCGTCGTGGGCGGCGACGGCGAGTTCCTCGACGAAGAAGGCGTTGCCGTCGGAGCGTTCGAAGATCTCGTCGGCGCGTTCCGGGTCGGGTTCGGCGGCGAGGATGCCGACGAGCTGGTGGCCGACCTCGGCGCGGTTGAAGCGGGGCAGATCGACGCGGCGGACCGTGCGGAGGCGGTCGAGTTCGGCGAGGAGGGGGCGCAGTGGGTGGCGGCGGTGGATGTCGTCGGAGCGGTAGGTGGCGAGGACGACGAGGCGGCCGGTGCGCAGGGTGCGCAGGAGGTAGGAGAGGAGGTGGCGGGTGGAGGCGTCGGCCCAGTGCAGGTCCTCCAGGGCGAGGACGATCGTGCGGTCGGCGGCGAGGCGTTCCAGGAGGCGGGCGGTGAGTTCGAAGAGGCGGGCAGTGCCCTCCTCGTCGTGCCGGGCGCGTGGGGTCTCGCCCAACTCGGGGAGCAGCCGGGCCAGTTCCTGTTCCTGTCCGGCGGCCGCGGCGGCCAGTTCGTCGGGCAGTTCGCGGCGCAGGGCACGCAACGCGGTGGAGAAGGGTGCGAAGGGCAGTCCGTCGGCGCCGATCTCGACGCAGCCGCCGAGCGCGACGACCGCGCCCCCGCGCACGGCCTCACCGGCGAACTCCTCGACCAGGCGGGTCTTGCCCACCCCGGCCTCACCGCCGAGCAGCAGCGCCTGTGGCCCGCCCCCGTCTCCCCCGCTCCCCGCCGCCCCCGCGGCGCCCCCACCGGCGCGGGCCAACGCCTCGCGCAACACCTCCAGTTCGTCGGCACGACCGACGAACACCGGACTGACGGACCTGGTCTCCACATCGCCGAGCATCGCACGACCCTCGGACACTCCGGCACCGATTATCCGCAGGCTCCGGACAGCCGGGCGGCGGTCGCCCGCCCCGCGTCCGGCTCCCGCGCCGCCTCGGCCGGTTTCCGCTCCCCCGAGGCCCCTCCCCCCGCTCACGCGGCGCGTGGGAAGCGGAGTCGGCGTATCCGTTCTCCGAGGACCCGTCGTTCGGCGTCCTTGTCCCCCTCCCCCGACGCGGACCCCGCCGTCGTCCCGGAGTCGTGTGCGGCCTCGCGGCGGGCGCGGCGGGCCTCGCGTACCTGGCGGTAGTGCTCCGCCTCGCGGATCAGCTCTGCGGAACGGATCTGCTGGAGCTCGTACTCGAACATCTCGTACCCCTCGTGAAGAGTCGGTCTCGGCTCGCTTGCTGCGATGCCTCAACCTTCGTCTCCGAGGCGGGTCCGCCACATCGGGAGAGTTCCGCATCTTGAACGCGGGAGGGGCCTTAGACCCGTCCTAGGTATCCCTACGACGGGCCTAAGGCCCCTCAGAATCCGTCCTGTCCGCCCCGTCAGCCCTGTCCGGGCGGACGTCAGGTGCTCGGCAGTGCCAGCAGGATGTCGGAGTACTTCAGGGCGGCCAGCACCAGCCCGATGAAGCCGACCGAGACACCGGCCCAGGCGACCGACTTGATCCACGGCGTCTGCACCTGGTCGGGGTCGCCGAACGCGGGCCGCACCAGCACGGCGACACCGACGATCAGCCCGACCAGCGCGAAGATGCCGCCCCACAGCGCGGAGGCCTGCCAGGCGTCGCCGTACACGGCCTGGAGCTGCGTGGCGACGCTCGCGTTCGTCGCCGCCTGCATCTCCAGCTGGCCGGTGAGCTCCTGGCGCGCGGAGGCGACCGTGCCGACCCAGCCGCCGGTCAGCGAGACGAGGCCCAGCACCACGGACACGATGCCGGCGGCACCCTGGCCCACACCCGGCGACGCCTTGGCGGCGGCGGCCGGCGGGAACTCCTCGTCGAACTCTCCGGCCTCGTCGGAGTCGTCGGCCTCGACCGAGTCACCGGCCTCGACCGAGTCACCGGCCTCGACCGAGTCACCGGCTTCCGTCGCGGCTTCCTTCGTCGCCGCGTCCTCCTTGGTGACGTCGGTGCCCTTCACCGACTCGTCGTCGTTCTTGGCCTCGGCGCCCGTGTCGGCCCCGGTCTCGTCAACTGTCTTGGTTCCCATACCTCGCACCGTACGAATGTTGTCTGAGAGGTTTCTTAACGCTCGCTATGAGCGCTGCGAGCGCGTGCCGCACGCCATTCGGGCGCCAGAACGGACCATATCTCCAAGTCGTGCCGGACACCTCGGTGGGGATATCTCTCCCGTTGCACACCGTCCCTGACCATGCCGAGCCGCCGTGCCACGTTCAGGCTCGGTGTGTTGCCGGCGGCCGCGATCCACTCGACCCGGTGGATGGCGCGGACGTCGACGGCCCAGTCGATGAGGATCCGCATGGCACGGGTGATCAGCCCCCGCCCCGTGCCGGCGGGCTCCAGCCAGCAGCCGACCTCGCAGTTGGCGTTCTCCGCGTCGAAGTTGAGGAAGAGGACCCCGCCGACGAGTTTGCCGTCGAGCCAGATGCCGTGCAGGGAGCCGGTGTCGGCGGCGCGCATGTCGGCGTACCGCTGGAGGACGGCGCGCGCGGACGCGACGTCCGTGGCGGTCTGGCCGAAGGGGACGTACTCGTTGACGAAGTCCCGCCCCCGCTCCAGGTGCGCGAGGAACTCCTCGGCGTGCCAGGGTTCCAGGGGCCGCAGTTCGGCCCCGTCGTCACCCAGGGATATCGCGTACATCCGGTTGTCGCTCCTTCGCCCGTACGGCCGTCGTGTCGGCGTCCCCCGCCAGTACTTCGCCGACGCCCCCCGCCAGTACGTCCGCCACCTCGGCGTCCGTCGCGGCGGCCAGCCTCTCATGGGCGGCGCGGGATTCGGGCGGCTCGATGCTGATGCGGGGCATGCGCCTGTCGAGCCAGCGGGGCAGCCACCAGTTGGCGCCGCCGAGCATGTGCATCAGGGCGGGGACGAGGAGCGTACGGAGGACGAAGGCGTCGAGGGCGACAGCGGCGGCGAGGGCGATGCCGAACATGGCGATCACACGGTCGCCGCTGAGCACGAAGGCGAGGAAGACGGAGATCATGATGACCGCCGCGGAGTTGATCACCCGGCTGGTCTCGGCGAGGCCGACCCGGACCGCGCGCCGGTTGTCACCGGTCTCCAGCCACTCCTCGTACATCCGGCTGACCAGGAAGACCTGGTAGTCCATGGAGAGCCCGAAGAGGACCGACACCATGATCACGGGGAGGAAGGGTTCGATCGGCCCGGCCCGGCCGAGGCCCAGCAGCTCGCTCCCCCAGCCCCACTGGAAGATCGCGACGACCACGCCGAACGCGGCGGCGACGGCGGCCACGTTCATCGCGGCGGCCTTGAGCGGTATCCCGATGGACCGGAAGGCGAGCAGGAGCAGCAGACAGCCGAGGCCGATGACGACGCCCACGAACAGCGGCAGCTTGCCGACGATGACGTCCGCGAAATCGTCGTAACCGGCGGTCACGCCGCCGACGTGCAGGTCGAGCGAGGTGTCGGTCTCGGCGCGCGGCAGCACCTCGTCGCGCAGCCGTTCGACCAGATCGCTGGTCTTCGCGGACTGCGGGGAGGAGGTCGGTACGACGGTGAGGTATGCGGTGTCGCCGCCGGTGCTGTACGTCACCGGGGTCACCGCCGATACGCCCTCGGTGGCCCTGAGCGTGGAGTCGAGGTTGTCGAGCGCGAGCTTGTCGGCGGCGCCGTCCACCTTGGTGACCAGGGTGAGCGGGCCGTTCACACCGGGGCCGAAGCCGTCGGCGAGGAGGTCGTACGCCTGGCGGGTGGTCGTCGCCTCGGGGTCGTTGCCCTGGTCGGAGGTGCCCAGGCGCAGCCCGAGCGTGGGCAGGGCCAGCAGGGTCATGACGACGAGGGCGATCGCGCCCAGCTTCTTGGGGTGCCGCTCGACGAAGGCGGACCAACGGGCGGCGAAGCCCGTGGGCAGTTCGGGCTCGGGGCCGTGCTCGGCGAGGCGGCGGCGCTCGCGGCGGCTCAGCGCCCGCATGCCGATGAACGACAGCAGGGCCGGCAGCAGCGTCACGGAGGCGGCGACGGTGAGGACGACGGTCAGGGAGGCGGCGATCGCGACGCCGTTGAGGAAGCCGAGCCGCAGGATCAGCATGCCGAGCAGGGCAATGCAGACCGTGGCGCCCGCGAAGACGACGGCCCGCCCGGTGGTCGCGACCGCGTTCCGTGCGGCCTCCTCGACGGACAGCCCTCGCTTCAGCCCCCGGCGGTGCCGGGTCACGATGAACAGCGCGTAGTCGATGCCGACGCCGAGGCCGATGAGGGTGCCCAGCATGGGCGCGAAGTCGGCGACCGTCATGGCGTGCCCGAGGAGGGTGATCCCCGCGTAGGCGGTGCCCACGCTGACCAGGGCGGTCGCGATCGGCAGCAGGCTGGCGGCGAGGGAGCCGAACGCCAGGAAGAGGACGCCGACGGCGACGAGCACGCCGACGATCTCGGCGAGGTGCCCGCCGGAGGTCTCGGTGAGTCCGATCGAGGTGCCGCCCAGCTCCACCTGGAGCCCGCCGCCCTCGGCGCCCTTCGCGATGTCGACGACGGCCTCGGCCTGCGCCTCGTCCACATCCTCGGCCGGCTTGTCGAAGGTGACGGTGGCGTACGCCGTACGGCCGTCCTCGCTGATCCGGCCGCCGTCGGCGCCGTCGTACGGGTCGGTCACGGTGGCGACGCCCGGCAGGTCGGCGATCTCGTCGAGGGTGCGGGTCATCGTCTGCTCGACGGCGGCGGCCCGTACGGAGCCGTCGTCGCTGTGCCAGACGACGGTGGCGCTGTCACCGCTGACGCCCGGGAACCCCTCGCTCAGAAGGTCGGTGGCGCGGCTGGACTCGGTTCCGGGGGTCTTGTAGTCGTTCGAGTACGCGGCTCCCGCGACGGCGGCGCCGGCGGCCGTGCCGGCGAACGCGAGAAGCCACAGAAGTACGGCGACGAGACGGTGCCGGACGCACCAGCGCGCAAGGGCTGCCACGGATCGTGCTCCTGGGGGGTGATTTTTGGATCTTTGATCGTGTACAGCCGTAAATGGAACTGAACAGCACACAAAGAACGCATGAGCAACGCCCAGCCACTGTTGCACCCAGAAGTGATCGTTGGGCCCCTTTGAGGGTCTCCTCACAGGAGATGGGAGCCACCTCACAGGACAATCGACGGCACTCTGTCGCCCTGTGTCACGGCCGTGGACGCACCTGGGGGCGGTGCATCGCAGTGATGCACCGCCCCCAGGGATACGCGGTGGAACCGCCGGTCGTTCAGCCCTCGCCGACGCCCAGCTTCTCCAGGATCAGCTCCTTGACGCGGGCCGCGTCCGCCTGGCCACGGGTGGCCTTCATGACCGCGCCGACCAGGGCTCCGGCCGCGGCCACCTTGCCGCCGCGGATCTTGTCGGCGATGCCCGGGTTGCCGGCGATGGCCTCCTCGACGGCCGTCGTCAGGGCGCCCTCGTCGGAGACGACCTTCAGACCGCGCCTGTCGACGACCTCGTCCGGGGTGCCTTCGCCCGCGAGGACGCCTTCGATGACCTGGCGGGCCAGCTTGTCGTTCAGGTCGCCCTTCGAGACCAGCTCGGTGACGCGGGCGACCTGCTCCGGCGTGATGGCCAGCTCGTCCAGCGACTTGACCGACTCGTTGGCGCTGCGGGCCAGCTCGCCCATCCACCACTTGCGGGCGGAGACGGCGTCGGCCCCGGCCTCGATGGTGGCGACGATCAGGTCCAGTGCGCCGGCGTTGAGGATCGCCTGCATCTCGGTGCCCGAGATGCCCCACTCCGCGAGGAGCCGGTTGCGACGGACCAGCGGCAGTTCGGGCAGCGAGGCCCGGATCTCCTCGACCCACTCGCGCGAGGGGGCCACCGGTACGAGGTCCGGCTCGGGGAAGTACCGGTAGTCCTCGGCCTCCTCCTTCACGCGGCCCGAGGTCGTGGACCCCGTGTCCTCGTGGAAGTGCCGGGTCTCCTGGATGATCGTCCCGCCGCCGTTCAGCACGGCGGCGTGCCGCTGGATCTCGAAGCGGGCCGCGCGCTCCACGGACCGCAGCGAGTTCACGTTCTTCGTCTCGGAGCGCGTGCCGAACTTCTCGCGGCCGTGCGGGCGCAGCGACAGGTTCACGTCGCAGCGCATCTGGCCCATCTCCATACGGGCCTCCGAGACGCCGAGCGCCTTGATGACCTCGCGCAGCTCACGGACGTACGCCTTGGCGACCTCGGGAGCGCGCATCCCCGCACCCTCGATCGGCTTGGTGACGATCTCGATGAGCGGGATGCCCGCGCGGTTGTAGTCGAGCAGCGAGTGCGAGGCGCCGTGGATACGGCCCGTCGCGCCACCGACGTGCGTCGACTTGCCGGTGTCCTCCTCCATGTGGGCGCGCTCGATCTCCACGCGGAAGGTCTCGCCGTCCTCCAGCTGTACGTCGAGGTAGCCGTTGAAGGCGATCGGCTCGTCGTACTGGGAGGTCTGGAAGTTCTTCGGCATGTCCGGATAGAAGTAGTTCTTCCGGGCGAAGCGGCACCACTCGGCGATCTCGCAGTGCAGCGCGAGACCGATCCTGATCGCGGACTCGACGCCGATCGCGTTGACGACCGGCAGCGCGCCGGGCAGGCCGAGGCAGGTGGGGCAGGTCTGCGTGTTGGCGTCCTGACCGAGTTCGGTCGAACAGCCGCAGAACATCTTCGTCTTGGTGCCGAGTTCGACATGGACCTCGAGGCCCATGACGGGGTCGTACGACGCCAGCGCGTCCTCGTACGACACCAGGTCGGTCGTGGTGGTCACGGTTGAACTTCCCTCTCAGCCCAGCAGGACGTCGTCGTCGCCCAGCCGCTTCAGTTCGCGGTACAGGATGGCGAGGCCGGTGACGATGCCGACGGCGGCTACCGTCGCGTCGATCAGGCGCAGGGTGTCCTCGTCGGCGCGGGCCTTCTTGATCCGCTTGGCGATACCCCACGCGCCGAAGGCGGTGGTGGCGATGGACACGTACGTGCCGGACTTGGACTTCTGGAAGTCCTTGGCCTTGGACAGTGCGTTGGTCACAGCGACGGAGCCTCCTCGAGGAGCGGGTGCCCCCACTTTTCCACGAAGGCGGCCTCTACGGCGGCGCCGACCTTGTAAAGACGGTCGTCCTTCAGTGCCGGGGCGATGATCTGCAGTCCGACCGGCAGCCCGTCCTCCGGCGCGAGGCCGCAGGGCAGGGACATCGCGGCGTTGCCCGCGAGGTTGGTCGGGATGGTGCAGAGGTCCGCCAGGTACATCGCCATCGGGTCGTCGGCGCGCTCGCCGATCGGGAAGGCGGTGGTGGGCGTGGTCGGCGAGACGATGACGTCGACCTTCTCGAACGACTTCTCGAAGTCCCGCGTGATGAGCGTACGGACCTTCTGGGCGCTGCCGTAGTACGCGTCGTAGTAGCCGGAGCTGAGCGCGTACGTGCCGAGCATGATGCGGCGCTTCACCTCGGGGCCGAAGCCCGCCTCACGGGTGAGGGAGGTGACCGCCTCGGCGGAGTTCGTGCCGTCGTCGCCGGTACGCAGGCCGTAGCGCAGACCGTCGAAGCGGGCGAGGTTGCTCGAACACTCGCTCGGCGCGATCAGGTAGTACGCGGCCAGCGCCAGGTCGAAGGACGGGCAGTCCAGCTCGACGATCTCGGCGCCCAGCTCCTTCAGCAGCGCGACCGACTCGTCGAACCGCTGGAGCACACCGGCCTGGTAGCCCTCGCCCCGGAACTGCTTGACGACACCCACGCGCATCCCGGCGACACTGCCGTTGCGGGCGGCCTCGACGACGGGCGGGACCGGGGCGTCGATGGAGGTGGAGTCGAGCGGGTCGTGCCCGGCGATCACCTCGTGCAGCAGCGCCGCGTCCAAAACCGTACGGGCACAGGGCCCGCCCTGGTCGAGGGACGAGGAGAAGGCGACCATGCCGTAGCGGGAGACCGCGCCGTACGTCGGCTTGACGCCGACCGTGCCGGTGACGGCGGCCGGCTGACGGATCGAACCGCCGGTGTCGGTGCCGATGGCGAGAGGTGCCTGATAGGAGGCGAGGGAGGCGGACGAACCGCCGCCGGAGCCACCGGGGATACGGGTGAGGTCCCACGGATTGCCGGTCGGACCGTACGCGCTGTTCTCGGTGGAGGACCCCATGGCGAACTCGTCCATGTTGGTCTTGCCGAGGATGACGACGTCGGCGTCCTTCAGCCGCTTGGTGAGGGTCGCGTCGTACGGCGGGATCCAGCCCTCAAGGATCTTCGAGCCCACGGTGGTCGGAATGCCGACCGTGGTGAAGATGTCCTTGAGCGCGAGCGGAACACCGGCGAGCGGGCCGAGCTTCTCGCCCCTGGCCTTCTTCTCGTCGACGGCACGGGCCTGGGCGAGGGCGCCCTCACGGTCGACGTGCAGGAAGGCGTGCACCTTCTCGTCGACGGCCTCGATCCGGGCCAGGTGGGCCTCGGTGACCTGTACGGCGGTGAGTTCGCCGGAGGCGATCTTCGCGGCGATCTCCGCCGCGGTGAGCTTGATGATGCTGTCGGTCATGACGTGATCAGTCCTCCCCCAGGATCTGCGGCACCTTGAAACGCTGCTGCTCCTGGGCCGGGGCGGCGGAAAGCGCCTGCTCGGGGGTGAGCGAGGGACGGACCTCGTCCGCGCGCATGACGTTCGTCAGCGGCAGCGGGTGCGAGGTCGGCGGTACATCTTGGTCGGCGACCTCGCTGACGCGGGCGACCGCGCCGATGATGTCGTCCAGCTGGCCTGCGAAGTGTTCGAGCTCTTCGGGCTTCAGCTCCAGACGCGCCAGCCGTGCGAGGTGGGCGACCTCCTCGCGCGTGATGCCAGGCATGCAGCGATCCTCTGGGGTGAGTGAGTGTGGTTTGGCGCCAATCCTATGGGGCGCGCGCCGCTGCCCGCGCACGGGTTTGGACTCGGGCGCCTCGAAGCTCGTGGGGGTTGCGGGTTCGTGGGCGGGTGCGGGTGGGTGGGGGCTGGTCGCGCAGTTCCCCGCGCCCCTGCAAAGCCAGGGCTGCGCCCCGGCATTTCGTCGGCCCGCAGGGC